>JAXDKF010000170.1:0-16079 GCA_034667265.1 Fimbriimonadaceae bacterium | reverse complement strand
CAAAAGTCTCCAAAGTTCGCATCACCGTAAGGAAATTGTTGCCGCCGATGCCTACCATCGCCCATGCAGGCGGAGTTACACTCGAACTGCATCGTTGAACATTGACTGCCGCTTGCTTCGTCCAATGTGAAGCGACGGTATTGATTTGAGCCTCAGAGAAAGAGAAATGCCAAGAACAAAGGCCACGAACGGCGAAGTCGCTCGAGACACCAGCCTGGACGAGCCCACCTCCAACACGCCCGATCTCGGCTCCACCGCGCTCTCCGAGCGAGAAAAGGAAGTGCTTTTCCTGGCCGGCGATGGCCTCACCGACAAAGAAATCGCCCGCAAGCTCAACATCGGTCCCAAGACTGTTCGAACCTACTGGGACCGCATGCGCGCCAAGCTCGGCGCCGCCAGCCGAACCGAGGTGCTCGCCAAAGCTCTCCAGTCCGCGCACGACCAGCTCTCCGCGAGTGAGCAACGCGTCCGCATGTTTGTGCAGCACATGCCCGTCATCTTCAACGCCCTGGACGACAGCATGAACGTCATCCTCGTGAACGAGGAAGCGGAGCGCCTGACCGGCTTCGCCGGCGAAGAGGTCCTGAACAAGCCTCTGATCAACGAGAATCACATTCCCGAGGCGGAGCGCCGCAACAGCATGCTCCAGGACTTTGCGGGCCGGGAAGGCGATTATCGCGACCTCGAGACCGAGATCTTTTGCAAAGACGGCTCTCAGAAAGTCATCGCCTGGTCATCGCGAGCGAAGCAGAACCCGATCCCCGGTTGGGCATCGTGGGCCATCGGCGTCGACATCACGGACCGCAAGCGCGCGCAGGAAGCGCTTCGGCAAAGTGAAGAGAGCCTGCGAAGACTGCTTGAAAGCTCTGAACAGGGCGTCTGGATCATCGACACCACTCACGTAACCACTTTTGTCAATCAACGCCTGGCCAACATGCTCGGCACCACGGTCGAAGACATGATCGGCCGGCCCGCAACCCTCCGCGAAGGCGAGTCGGGCGAGCTGCTGCGCGATATCCTCATGAGCTCTCCGACCGCAGGCGGGCGCGTAGCTTTCACTACCAAATTTAAGCGAACCGACGGCCAGCTGATCTGGACCCACGTAACCGTCAATCCGCTGTACACCTACGACGGCCTCCTCACGGGCCACGCCGCGGTGCTCACCGATGTGACGGCGCGAAAGAGAGCTGAGGAGGCGCGAGACCTCCTGCGCAACGCCTACAACACCCTGCTCAATCACGTAAGCGACCGCATTCTTCGCTTCAACAAGGAGCTGACTTGCGTTTACGCGAACTTCGAATTCGACGCGGTGGGAAAGGACGATACTCCCATCGTGGAGGGTCGCTCGTGGGACGATTTGAAGGAATACATCCATCCTCCCGAAGACTGGTCGACGGCCATTCGCGAGGTCCTAACCACAGGCCAGCGTAGCTACGTCTCGAGCACCAACATCGGCCTTGACGGCGGGGTGAACGTGTCCGTGATCTTTATTCCTGAAACCAGTCCGGGGAACGTGGTCACGCACGTCCTTGCGATAGCTTCCAACTCGGTGTCCGCAAACACTCCCACAAAGGTTGCCTCGCTGATTTAGCACGCGACATTCTCAGGAGCCTCGCACGCCCTAACTCCCTCAGCCCGCAGACTGAGCTCCTGAGGCTACACGTTCCTGCTCGATCCGGCATCCTGCATCCTGAATCCTGAATCGGCAATCTCGCAACCCTGCGGGGAACCCCACCCATCCCCCGGTAGTCGGCGGGTTGTATGCCGAAGAACGCCAGCCCCACGAAGCAAAAGCCCACCCCGGCGGACATCCCGCCGCAGCACCAGGACCGGCAGCCCGGCTTAGAGAAGGACATGACCCCTCTGCCGCTTGCCGAAGACCTCGGACAGCAATGCGGCGAGAAGCTGAAGGGCAAGTCGGCCCTCATCACCGGAGGTGACAGCGGCATTGGCCGTGCGGTTGCGCTCGCCTTTGCCCGCGAAGGCGCGGACGTCGCAATCGTGTACCTGAACGAGCACGAGGACGCCGAGGACACTCAGCGCATGGTGGAGCGGCATGGCGGCAAATGCATTCTCATCCCCGGAGATATCGCCGAGGAGCAGTTTTGCAAGGACGCAGTCGAGCAGACGGCCCGAGATCTAGGGGGGCTGCACGTCCTCGTTAACAACGCTGCGGAGCAGCACCCTCAAGAATCGATTCAGGACATCTCAGCGGAGCAGCTCGAGCGCACCTTCCGCACCAACGTCTTCTCGTTCTTCTATCTCACCAAGGCCGCGGTGGACAAGATGATGGACGGCGGAGCCATCGTTAATACCACTTCCGTCACGGCGTACCGAGGCAGCCCTGACCTGCTCGATTACTCGGCTACCAAAGGTGCCATCGTCGCGTTCACTCGCTCGCTGTCCCAAGCGTTGGTCGATAGAGGCATACGCGTCAACGCAGTTGCTCCAGGACCTGTGTGGACTCCTCTCATTCCTTCAACATTCTCGCCTGAAGAGGTTGACAAATTCGGCGAAGACGTTCCCATGCATCGCCCGGGGCAGCCGGAAGAGATTGCGCCTTGCTACGTCTTCCTCGCCTGCGAAGACTCTTCTTATATGACCGGTCAGGTCTTGCATCCCAATGGTGGCGAGGTCGTGAACGGCTGATGGGCAAGCTTGATGGCAAAGTCGCGCTCATCACGGGAGCCAGCTCAGGCATCGGCAAGGGCGCGGCTGTGCGCCTTGCGCAGGAAGGAGCCAAGATCGGCATGCTGGGCCACGACCGAAAGCACCTCGAAGAAGCGGCCAAAGATGTGCGCGGCGAATGCGTGCTCTTGGAAGCGGACGTGGCCTCGCCTGACGCTATGAAGAAGGCTGCCGATCAGCTCGCGCGAGAGTTCGGCACAATCGACATCGTCTTCGCTAACGCGGGGATCAACGGCGTCTGGGCGCCGCTAGACGAGCTCGAGCCAGACGAGTGGGACCGCACGCTGAACACAAATCTGAAGGGCACTTACCTGACGGTCAAATACGCTCTTCCGTACCTTCAGAAGCAAGGCGGCGCCATCGTAATCACGTCGTCCGTGAACGGTACGCGCATCTTCTCCAACACGGGTGCTACGGCGTATTCGTGCAGCAAAGCGGGCCAGGTCGCGTTCTGCAAGATGGTTGCCCTCGAGCAGGCCAAGCACAAGATCCGAGTCAACGCCATTTGCCCAGGGTGGATCGAGACGAATATCGAGAAGAGCACCGTAGAGCGGGATATCAACAAGGAGAAAGAGCCGGTGGAATACCCCCACGGCGAGGTGCCCCTTACCCGCGGCAAACCCGGCAAGGCCGAGCAGGTGGCCGAGCTGGTGCTTTTCCTGGTGTCTGACGCGTCAAGCCACATAACCGGCACCGAGGTCTTCATAGACGGCGCCGAGTCGCTGTTAGTCGGCTAAAGCTGTAAATGGTAAGTAGTAAATGGTAAATCGCTCGGATTCGTTGCCGAGCCGACAGTGGCCGGTTCATGGCTCCGCGTCATTTACCACTTACCATTTACCACTTACCGCCAAGCCTCAGGCGTAGAATAGCCTCAGTGGAGCGAATTATCCTCGCCGCGCCCCGCGGATTCTGCGCCGGCGTAGCCTACGCGATCGAGGTCGTCGACCTCGCCCTGAAGATCCACGGAGCCCCGCTCTACGTCCGCCACGCGATCGTCCACAACGAGTGGGTGGTGCGTAGTTTTGAAGCGAGAGGCGTTGTCTTCGTCGAGAATATCGATGACATTCCGCCAGGCTCGCCGGTCGTATTCTCCGCCCACGGCGTCTCTCCCGAAGTGCGGGCTGAAGCCGCCCAGCGTCACCTGCACGTCATCGACGCCACCTGCCCCCTCGTGACCAAGGTCCACAACGAAGCGAAGCGGTTCGCCGCCCAGGGCTACTTCATGATCTACATCGGCCACGCGGGCCACGTAGAGGCCGAGGGCACTATGGGCGAGGCGCCCGGCCGCATGGTCCTCGTTGAAACCTCCGAGGACGCCGAGGCGCTGCAGATTCCGCACTACGACAAGCTCGCCGTGCTGACCCAAACCACGCTTTCAGTGGACGAAGTGAGGGCGACTATGGCCGTTCTCAAACGTCGCTTCCCGCATCTGCACACCCCCGCCAAAGAAGACATCTGTTACGCCACGACCAACCGGCAAGGGGCCATCAGAGAACTTGCCCAGAAATGCGATCTTGTCCTGGTGGTCGGCTCCCCGACTTCCTCTAACTCCAACCGCCTACGCGAGGTGGCGGCAACGCTTGGCGCGGAAGCGCATCTCCTTCTCTCTCCCGATCAGATCCAACCCAATTGGAGGACCGATTACAAGACCGTAGGCATCTCCTCAGGGGCTTCCACCCCGGAGAGCTTGGTTGAGGAAGTTATCGGCGGTTTGATTCAAGGTCGCCCAGAGATCCCCGTCGAAGTCCTCGAGACGGTCAAGGAAGACGTCACCTTCCGCCCGCACCGCGAACTCATCGACCTCGCCTGGCCCAGTAGCCCTGATGACCACCAGCCAAAATAGAGTCGTGGAAGCACCGCTTCCGGCAAAGAATCTGGTTGACCTGGACACCACGTCCGTCATCTTCTTCGACGGCGTCTGCAATCTTTGCAACGGCATTGTCGACTTCCTCATCCGGCGAGATAAGAGGCGCGTGCTCCGCTATGCCCCGCTCCAAGGCACCGCAGCCAAGGAGCTGTTGCCGCTCGAATACGTAAACGACCTTCCAGGCGTGGCTTTCCTGGACAAAGATGGCGTCTACCAGCGCTCTACCGCAGTGCTCCGCGCGGCAGCTAAATTGGGCGGGGCTTGGCCGGTCGTGAAGATTTTTCTGCTCGTGCCGCGACCCATCCGCGAGGCCATCTACAACTGGATCGCGAGGAATCGCTACAAGTGGTTCGGCAAACGGGATTCGTGCCGCCTCCCCACGCCGGAAGAGCGCGCGATGTTTCTCGATTAGGAGCGTCACGATGGTCGGGACTACCGGGTCCGCTGGCTTCAGCCAGCCCAGCACCTTGGAGATTCTCTTCCGGCCCAATACCCAATACCCAACAACCCAATACCTACTTAATAAACCTTCCCCACTCCGGGCTCGGGTTTTCGTAGGTCTCAAACGGATCGGGCATCTCGATGTAGGTATGCCGGTCGAGCGCCACCCCGTTCCAATCGAACAGATAGAACTTCGCGCCCTTCCTCGCCAGCACCTGCTCCACAAGCTTCGCGCGACCCTTTGCCCGCGTGTCCTGCGGTGGATCCGTCATCGCGGTCACGATATCGACGTCGGTCAAGATACGCCGAGTCTCACCCATCTCCTGGAGCGCATAGAACAAGCTCTTGGACGGATCGATGTTGTGGTATTCCAGGTCGACCGAATGCAGCGCGTCGGAGGTCCAATCCACTCCTTCCTCCGCCATGTACTGCTCCACGATCTTCTTCTTGGCCACCCAATCCAGCCGATCGCCCATCGATAGAGGATCCGTCTCCAGGCCGTCGAGCACCGACTCCCATTCCGCCAATACCCAGTCCGTCTGCTCGCTCTCACCGCGATACGCTTGGCCCGCCTTTAGGTACTCGCGTTGAAGATCAACGGCGCCGATCGTCTTTCCACCCGCGAGCGTCACCTTCCACTTGTAGCTCTGGTCGCGGCTCACATCCCGCAGCGCTAGCAGCGGTTGGTGTAAAGCCAAATGCTCGGGGATGAGATGATCTTCCATCAACCGCAGCACGAGCACCGTCGTCCCAACCTTAAGCGCATAGGCGTACTCGTTCTGATTCGATTCCCCGAACAGAAGATGCAGCCGCGTCATGCCCTCGTGCGAGTAGAAATGCTCCCACTTTGGATTGATCAGCGCACGGTTGAAGCGCACTCGCGAGGCGATGGTCTTGATGATGTGATCGGCGCGCTGGCTGAGCTGGAACGGAACGCTGTCGTCCGGCAGCACGCTGTACACGTGCGAGACCCAGATGAAGTCCACCGGGTTGTCCATGACCTCCTGGTAGCTCGGCCGCAGGCCGCTCGCCGTTAAGGTGTGACCGCCCACGCGACCCACGCCCGCGAAGATCTGCCTTGTAACAAGAAACGGATACAGCAGTTGCACCGATGAGTTCAGGAAATCGTCGTCCGCCCGCATCAGATAGTTCTCGTGACAGCCGAACGTATGCCCGCCGAAATGATCGACCGAGTTGTTGTAGATGTCGACCGCGTCCTGGAGGTCCAACTCGTTGATCGCACGCACGATATGCCGCTGGCCGGCTCGGTCGTTTGCCACCAGATCTTTCAGCGATCGACATTCTGCGGTCGCGTATTCCAGGTGCGATCCAACTGCGTCGATGTAGAGCCTCGCACCGTTCATTAGGAACCCGCCGGACTGTGCGGGCTCGAAGACGTCGTCCCGTGCGTGAAGGTCTAGCGCGCCCAGGCGGAGCTCGTGGAAGACGTAGTCCTTGATCATCTCCACGGCCATTTCCGGGCTGCCCAGCGCCTCATCGCCGATGAGGCAGCCGAACTCGGTCTCGACTCCGAATATCCGCTCGCCCGCTTCCCTACCCATTGGCTGTTCCTACTTCTGCAGACGATAAAGGTTCCGCATTGTGACCAAAGCGGCCAAAGCTCTAATAGACTGGAGCGGCCCGTGCCCTTCAAGCCAGTGCCCGCCAGAATCATCCTCCAGCCCGCCAAAGAGTCTGCGCGGGTATTGATCGTGCGGCGCAAGCCCTCCAAGTGGGTGCACATCATGATTTGGGATACGGCTACAGACAGCGTGGAGCACGGCTCATGGTTCTACGGCAACTTTGATTTCTGGGGCTGCGACCTCTCTTTCGATGGCACCACGATGGTTTACGGCGCGCAAAACACGAAAGGATGGGCCTCCTGGACAGGCATTTGCACCCCACCATGGCTGAAAACCTCGATAGATGTCTACTCGCGAGGAAACTCCGGTGCTTACTGGTCAGGTCCGAACACCCTCAGTGACTTCCATCCAGGCCGGTTCAAACGGAAAGGAAGGAAAGACTGGTTTAGCTTGTTCGAAAAACTCTTTCCGTCGGCTTTCGGCGCGAGAGCGACGGAGGAATCCGCGCTTCCCTTTCAGGTAGAGCCAATGTCATGGAAGAGCCAGCTAACGCCTTTGCCGTCAGAGCTAGTCTTCCGCCTCGAGCGGGACGGCTGGCGCAGACGCGGTCCCATGCCGCGAGAACTCGGCAAATGGAATCTCAAATCGCCGGTCAAGGACGACGCAGGGTGGGCTTGGCGCTTCTCCCTCGCCCATCCGGAGCTTCTGATGTTCTTCGAAGGCTACGTCGAAAGCCGAGGCTACGTCTTTTCGTTTTCGATGCCCGAACAAGCGAAGATCATCGACGAGCACGTCCAGTGGGCAACATACACCAGCCGCGGCGATCTACTAGTCGCCAGAGGCGAACGGATCGAACGATACAGCCCTAAGGCTTTGACCAAGGGCAAACCTGATTTTGTCCTGAACACGCAGGATCTTCAACCGCCAAGAACGATCCCACGGACGCAAAATGCGGGAGACAAGAATTAGCTTTAGCCGCTTCGGGCCCCACCCTGAAAGGGTGAAAGGTAGTAGCCGGGGGTTAAGCGATTTCGACAAAAGCGAAGCGTGTCGAAGAGCGATACCCCCGGAAGCCGCCCTCCTTCCTTCCACCCCGAACGGGTGGGAGGAACTTATGCCGGTCTAGCTTGGATACGGGCCGCCCCAGGTCCAACGGCCTGAGGCGGTCCGACTCCCTAGAGCCCGCCCCCTTGCGGCTGATAGGGCGGCTTGGGCGGCTCCGGGCGCCACTTCTCGTCGAACGCGAACGGCTTGCCGCAAAGCTCTTCGAGCTTCGCCCTTTCCTTGGCGGTTAATCGGGCAAGAACTTTGTCGTTGAGCTGCTTGTGGAAGTCCTGCATCTTCTGTCGCATCTCGTCCGGACCCACGGGGTGCATCTGATCCTCTCGAGGCATGCTCTCGTGCATCTCCTCGACCATCCCTCGGATCTGCTGCCTTTCCTCGTCTGAAAGTCCAACCTGATCGGCGACGTCCTTCCTAAGGACGGCCATTGCCCCCTGGCGCTGTAGCCGAAGCTCTTTCAGCCTCTTGTACTGGCCCTCGCTCAGCACTTCCTGGATCCTCATGTCCATTCCGTCTTGAACCGGGACCGGGGGTGGTCCGGGATGCTCCAAGTCGCGATTGCCCTGCTGCGGCATCCCTTCAGGACCTTGCATCGGGGGTGGGCCGCCAGGACCTCCCATTCCTCCCCGTCCCATCGGCGGCGCGAACAGCGGGCGGAGCTTCAAAAGCTGCTCGCCTGAGATCTTGAGCTCCTTCTGCACATCGGGCCGCATCAGCAGCATCTCCCGGTGCATAGGCATGGGCGGCTGGCCGGGCGCCATGCGTCCCTGGTCAGGTGGCGGAGGCCCGTCCTGAGGTGGAGGTGGGCCGCCTTGCGCCAATCCCACGACGCACGAGGCCATTACTGCGAGCACTGCTAAAACTTTCATCCTCATCGGACTCTCCTGGGGCTTCCCTGCCCAATAGACGTTTCAAGTGCAGCTTAGCTGCTGACAGTTCTCAACGCTGCATTCCTTCGAATGTTCATCAGGCTCCCCAGACTGGTAGGCCCAGGATAAACTTGGGCCGTGGCTGCCAATCTAGGAGAGCGTTCCCTGTTCAACAAGAAGACCGTCGAGGATATCGACCCCCGAGGCAAGAGAGTCCTCGTCCGCTGCGACTTCAACGTGCCTCTCGAGAACGGGAAGATAACGGACGACCGGCGCATCCGGGAAGCGATTCCCACGATCAAGTACCTGCTGGATCACGGGGCGGCAGTCATCCTGTGCAGCCATCTGGGACGCCCAAAGAACGGACCCGCGCCCGAGTTCTCGCTCAAACCAGTGGCGCAACGGCTTACCGAGCTGCTCGGGCAAGAAGTGCCCCTGCTTCCGGACTGCATCGGTCCCGAGGTCGAGCCTGCGTGCAAGGCACTACAACCCGGCCAGGTCGTGCTCTTGGAGAACGTGCGCTTCCATCCCGAAGAGGAGAAGAACGAGCCAGAGTTCGCTCGCAAGTTGGCCGCCCTGGCAGACCTGTATGTCAACGATGCTTTCGGTACGGCCCACCGCGCCCACGCGAGCACCGAGGGTGTCGCTCATCTGCTGCCGGGTGTCGCAGGCTTCCTGATCAAGAAGGAGATCGAATTCCTCGGCCGCGCCGTGCACGATCCCAAGCGGCCTTTCCTCGCCATCATGGGCGGCGCGAAGGTCAAAGACAAGATCGAGCTGATCGACAACCTTTTGCCAAAGCTCGACCGCCTCCTGATCGGCGGCGGCATGGCATTCACGTTTTTGAAAGCCCAGGGTCACGCAATAGGGAATTCGCTGTTGGATGCTGACAGCCTCGAGTTTGCCAAGGGCCTCCTGGCCCAGAACGCTAATAAGATCGTCCTCCCTGTAGATGTGGTGGTGGCCGGCGAGCTGAGCGAAAACGCGCAGACCAAGACCGTTCCGGTGGACGCCATCGAAGATGGCATGATCGGCGCCGATATCGGACCAGACACCGAACGACTCTTTCACGATGAGATCGTCAAGGCCAGCACCGTTTTATGGAACGGACCGGTAGGAGTGTTCGAGATGTCGCCGTTCTCACATGGGACCAAGGCCGTAGCTCAAGCGCTCGCGGACAGCAACGCGGTAACGATCGTCGGCGGCGGAGACACGGCCGCGGCGGTCGACAAATTCGGCCTGGCCGATCGCATGACGCACGTCAGCACCGGCGGCGGCGCAAGCCTCGAGTTCCTGGAAGGCAAAGAGCTGCCTGGGATTGCGGCGTTGCAGGACAGGAAGTCGTAAATAGTAAATCGTAAATAGTAAATCGCGCAGAAAGGGAAACCCTTGGCGAGACAGGCTGATTGACGAGATCCGACACACCTGGTCCATGTTTGCTATTGAATCCGGCGATTTACGATTTACGATTTACGATTTACGATTTACCTTCACTTCTTCCCATTTACATTCGACCGTGCCTCTAACCCTCCGCTTTGATGTCGACTACGTGCCGTGGGATGCGCAAGCCGCCGAGGAGTTCGGCCACGGCGAGCCCGCGATGCTCCTTCGCCTGCTGGAGTTGGCCAAGACGACGGGCTTAAAGTATCAGTTCTTCATCTCCAACCGCTCACTCCGCGCCTTCCCTTCCAGCGCCGACGCAATTCTCGGCGAAGGCCACGATCTGGATTGGCTCTGTACTAACCCCGAAGTCGCACAGACGTACGAGCAATGCGTCAACCTGTTCCAACTAGCCGGCCAGAAGCCGATGGGGTTCGCGCTGAGGGAGCCCTGGCCGGCACGCCTCGACGCGGAATGGATTGGCAGCTTTCGCTTCGTCTCTGCCCCACCTGGAAACGTCCCCGAAGGCCGGCGCTCCTTCCCTTGCACAACTCGCTCCGATCGCGACGCTCTGCGGGCAGGAGCACCAATACGCCTGTGGATCGACGAGATGAAGCGGGCGATCCGAACCGCGGACCACTCAATCGTCTGCATGAGCCCGCAGGTCTTGGCCAAGTACGATCCCAAGCTCCACTACTTCAGCGAGCTTCCCAATTTGTCGCAGGAGCTCGGCGTGCCGATCCGTACATTCAGAGACATCCTCAAGGAGGGCTAGGCGCGGGACGTCGAGCCATCTTGTTTACGATGTCCCACTCTTCTTTGGTGACCGGCATGACGCTGAGTCGCTGGCCCTTCTTGTTCACCAGCATCTTCTCTAGCCCGGGCTCCTCTCGCAGCTCGGCTAAGGTGACGAGCCGCGGGAATTTCTCGATGAACTTCATGTCCACCACTAGCCACCGCGGACGCTCGGGACTGCTCTTCGGATCGTAGTAATCGCTCTTGGGATCGAACTGCGTGGGATCGGGATAGGAGGTGCTCGTGACCTCCATGGTTCCGATCACGCCCGGTGGAACGCAGCTCGAATGATAGAAGAAGGCCTTGTCGCCGATCTCCATCTCTTCTTTCATGAAGTTGCGCACGACCCAGTTGCGGCACCCCTCCCACATCGCTGGGCTCTTGGCCGCCAGATCGTCGATCGAATACGTATCGGGCTCTGACTTCATCAGCCAATACTTCATCGGCACAATTATGCCGCCATACGCGACCGATGGCTACTCGAGCCGCGAAGAGCGGCCTATCCCGTCCTACCGCTCTGTCATCAGAGGAGTTCGCGAGACGACGAAAGACCACGCATTCAACTCTTGCCACTCTGCGATACGAGCCTGTCGCCTGCTTCCCGCTACTTAACCTTGATCACTACGAACTGCGACAAGTCCCCAAACAAGTTCGGTGACTTCAGCAACTGCCATTGGAAGTTGTAGCTCCCTGCCGTCGCAGGCGCGGTGAACGTGTAGGTAAACGTGTAGCTTGCTCCAGGCGCCACGCGGACCCCAGTGGGCAACGAGACGCGCGTGGTGCCCCAGGTGGTGTTGTTCCAAGGCGCTCGGCTCGCAAGCGTGTAACCGCCGGCCGAAGACCATGTGGTGGTGCCGACGTTTCGCAACGTGATCGTCGCCGTAAACGCCGCGCCGGGCGCCACCGTGAGAGGAACGGTTTGCGAGATGTACCGTGCCGCATCGGCCGCTACCGTGACTGTGACGGGCAGGTTCGTCGAAAGCTGGCCAAACTCGGCCACGTTCTCTTCGATAGGCCGCACCTGCACGTTGTAGGCCCCCGCGGTTGTGGGCGCATAGAACCAGGCCATGAACCTGCCGGTTGCTCCAGGAGCCACCGACGAACCGCCAAGAAGTGGAATCCGTGAAAGGCCCCAAGTCGTGTTGGCTCTCGTGTTCATCGTGAGGAGGCGATAGCCGTTGGCCGCCGTCCAGGTCGTCCGGCCGGTGTTCTTGTAGTCGAACCACAACGTGTAGGTCTGGCCCGCGACCATGGTCGTGGGAACGCTCTGAGAAACGAACTGCGCGAAGTTCGCAGGATAGATCCGAACGTCCGCGGATGCCGACCCACCGCTGTAGCTAGCTGTGACTGTCGCGGTCTTGGTCGCGTAGCTGTCGTTCACCGTGCTCATATTGAACGTCGCAGTCGTGGCGCCCGCAGGCACGGTCACTGAAGTGGAAACCGTGAGCGCCGTGCTGTTGCTGGAGAGGCTGACGAGAGCGCCCGCAGGCGGAGCTGCGGCGGCGAGAGTCACCGTTCCGGTCGTTGAGGCACTACCGTTCACCGCCGTGGGGTTGATCGTCACTTTCGAGATCGCGGTCGCTAGCGCCTTGGCCGCGTCGATCATGCTTCCAGTGGCCACTTGACCGCTCAAGCCGGTCATCTTGCGTCCGCTGCTCAACACGCGTGCGATGACCTGCGAGTACGTCCAAGAAGGGTTTCGCGCATACACCAACGCTGCAAGCCCCGTGACGTAAGGCGCAGCCATCGAGGTCCCGCTCATCGCGCCGTAAGTTCCGCCGGGAAGGGTGCTGTAGATGTTCGATCCAGGCGCCGCGATGTCCACGCTGGTCGCGCCAAAATTGGAGTAATAAGCCTTCGCGCCTGAGATGTCGAGTGCGGCCACCGAGATCAGGTTCGGATTCGCGTACGCAGCCGGATAGTGCGGAGACGTGTCGTTGTCCACTCCGTCGTTGCCCGCCGCAGCCACAAAGACGTGATTCTGAGCGGCGGCCCGATTCAACGCATCGACGAAAGCGGTCTCCACGCCACCACCACCGCCGTAGCTGTTATTGGAAACCTTGATCCCCATCTTCACGCAGTAGTCGAGCGCGCGAATCGCGTCTGAGGTCATGCCTCCGTCCGGCGCGAGGAACTTCAGGGCCACGATCTTCGCCTTCCAGTTCACTCCGGCAATGCCAACACCGTTATTGCCCACCGCCGCGATGATGCCCGCGCAGTGAGTGCCGTGGTCGACGTCGTCCATCGGGTCCGAGTCGTTATTGACGAAGTCGTAGCCGTGCACGTCGTCGACGTAACCGTTGCCGTCGTCGTCGATGCTGTTTCCTGGGATCTCGCCGGGGTTCGTCCAGATGTTGGCCTTCAGGTCGGGATGGTTGTAATCCACGCCGGTATCGATGACCGCGATCTTGAAATTGGCGTCGCCGGTGAATGTCGACCACGCCTCAGGCGCATTGATGTCGATGTTGTTGCTCTGGTTCAATCCCCATTGGCTGCCGAAGCTCGGATCATTGGGTGTTGAGTCGGCGTGCATCACGCGATCGGGCTCGACGTACTCTACATTCGAGTTGTTGCGAAGCGACTGGATTGCGTGCTCATTGCCTTCGGCGACATCGACCAGCTCGAGGCCAGGCACCACCTCGTAGCGGTTCATCCTCAGGCCCTTCACTCCGCCGATAGCTGCTTCTTTTGAAATTTCCGGAGTGCTGCTTTTAAACCTGACCAGCAGGCGAGTGGGAGACACGATCATGAACTTGGCCGCCTTCATGGCCGCCTTGCTCCGTTTGTCGGCTTGCAAGACGTCGGTGGACCTGTACTCCTGTGCTGAGACAAGGCCTGCCAAGCCAGCGGCGAGGGCAACGACGATGGATCGCTTGATTAAATTTCTCATGGAAGGGGTGCCCGATAAGCCCGGGCGGCCTGGCGCAAAGCAAGGAGAAATGAAAGGAGAAAGTAGGCGCGCCTAGTCTTCTACGTCACCCATGCGCGGCTACAGTCGCTTGCATCCTTGCTCTGTTTTCGCATGCCCTCCTATGGTGTCATGGCCCCACGATCCAACCCGCTTACCTCGCAGAATTCGCATGCCTCATGCAGCCGGCGGCCGACCCCGCGTATCAGGCCCTAGACGGCCTCCCCGCGCGGGAAGGATAATGGGGGCATGGCAGCACCTACCACGCCCAGCGCCCCTACTCAAGCACCGCCCTCGCCCGACCGCATCATGGACACCTTTTGGGGCATGCAGAAGGCGCATGCCCTCAAGGCCGCCGTGGACCTCGACATCTTCACGGCCCTTTCAGACGGTCCATTGCCCGCCGAGATCATCGCAGAAAAGTGTGGGCTGGTCGAGCGAGGCGCCCGTATCCTGTGCGATTTCCTTACCGTCCAAGGCTTCTTAACCAAAAGCCACGGCAAATACGCGCTGCTGCCCGATTCCGCCGCGTTCCTCAACCGCAAGTCGCCCATGTTCATCGGGTCGATGGGCAGCTTCCTCCTTTCCGAATACCAGATGGACGGCTATCTCTTGACGACGGAGTCTGTGAGAAGAGGGGGCTCCGCGGTCGATCGCAACGGCCTCGATCCCGAGCATCCCATGTGGGTGGAGTTCGCAAAGCACATGGCGCCGATGATGATGCTGCCCGCTCAGGTCATGGCAGGATTCTTGAGCGACGGCCGCCCTATCGCGAGGGTGCTGGATATCGCGGCGGGCCACGGCGTCTACGGGATCGCCATGGCGCAGAAGAATCCCGATGCACACGTCTATGCCGTCGATTGGGCCAACGTACTTGAATTCGCGAAGCAGAACGCAGGCCAGATGGGCGTTGGAGACCGGTACCACACGATTCCCGGGAGTGCTTTCGATGTCGACCTTGGAGAGGACTTCGACGTCGTGTTGCTTCCCAACTTCCTACACCACTTCGACGTGCCAACCAATGAGGAGTTGCTGAGGAGAGTACACGCCGCTTTGAATCCTGGCGGACGAGTGGCCATCGCGGAGTTCGTGCCGAACGACGACCGTGTGTCGCCACCAATGCAGGCGGCGTTCAGTCTCACGATGCTCGTCAGCACGCCAAGCGGCGACGCCTACACCCACGCGGAGCTGGAAAGCATGCTGACGAACACAGGGTTTTCAAATGTCGAGTGCAAGGACCTCGCGCCCACACCGTCCACTCTCATTACCGCCGTGAAGTGATTTTAAACCTTCCCCTCCTGTTGACCTTCAACATTCCCCTCCTCTGAAGGAGGGGCAAGGGGTGGTTGACGTCATGACCCAACACTTCGCGCTACGCCCGAACTGGTGCCCAGGTTTCAAACTTGCGAGGCCGGCGCTCGGTGAGGAAAGTTCGTCCGACGATTTACGATTTACGACTTACGACTTACGACTTACGACTTACGACTTACCATTTACCGCAATCAGAAAAGACTCGGCTCTTCCTGCTGCCAAATGGGCTTCACGCAATCCTCGCCTTCCGTCGTCACCTTGTTCACCTCGGGACTGACCGCGAAATACTCCAGCTCCTCCGCCGGAAACGGCACAAGGATTGGCAGCAGGTTGTGCGAGTCCTCGACCTTCGGATCGAGCCATTGATCGAAGTCCTCCTGCCGCACCAGCGCGGGCATGCGGTCGTGAAAGGGCAAGATCAGCTCATTGGGCGCGGTCGTAACGATCGTGCAGGTGCGAAGCTTGCCCGTCTCCAGCCGCTTACTCTCCCATAGTCCGGCAAATGCCATCAGCTCGCCGTTCTTCAAGCGAAAGAAGTAGGGCCGCTTCTTGCCTTTCTCGGTCCTCCACTCGTAGAATCCTTCCGCTGGGATCAGGCACCTGCGCTTGCGGGCGGCAGAGCGAAACGCGGGCTTCTCGAAGATCGTCTCCGCACGGGCGTTGATGAGCTTTTGCCCGATCTTGAGATCCTCCGCCCAGTACGGCACCAGCCCCCATCGAAAGTTGTCGAGCTGCCGCTTCCCCGTGTCCAGCCGCTGCACGACCGCGGGCACATCCTGCGTCGGCGCGACGTTGTACCTCGCCTCCAGCGGCTCCTCCGGATCGAGGTTGAACAGGTCTCGCACCTGCTTCTCCGTAAACCCTATGCTAAATCGAGCGCACATATATTCGAGACGATTCCCCTCCTTTGAAGGAGGGGCTAGGGGTGGTTGACAATCAAGCTCCCAACTTCGATCTCACTTCGAAAGCGATCTTCAAGCCCAATCGCTACGGCTTCACCCACTCGCCGCGCTGCTTGGCCTTCCCGATCGTCCGCACAATCGCCTTAGGCTGAGAACTCTTATCGAGTTCAAAGAAAATCGATGATCCATCGCCTGGAATGTAGAAGGTGTCTGGCTCGAGGGGCTTCCACTCTTGGAACGCCTCGTATTCGTCGTTGAGGTCACCCATCGGAT
>JAXDKF010000169.1:0-3582 GCA_034667265.1 Fimbriimonadaceae bacterium | reverse complement strand
CGCCCACGAGTTCGATCACGAGGAAGAGCACGACCATCACCCCCGCGTCAACGGGGTGATGCACCAGTACGAGGACATCGACCAGCAGAACGAGTCCTACGCGGTTGGCATGTGGACGTTCCTCGTCACCGAGATCATGATGTTCGGTGCGCTGTTCCTGGCTTACACGGTGTACCGGTGGAGCTATCCGGAGAGCTTCTACTTCGCGCATCACCACATCCAAACTTGGCCTGGCGCGGTGAACACCACCCTGCTGCTGATCAGCTCCTTCACGATGGTGTTGGGCGTGCACTTTACTCAGCTAAAGCAAACGAAACTGGTGCTCGCAAACCTTGCCACCACGATCGTCTGCGCAACCGCGTTCTTGGGCGTGAAGATCTTTTTCGAGTACATGCCCAAGATCCACGACCACTTGGTGCCGGGACCGAACTTCCAGTGGGCGGGCGAGGGCAGCAAGAACGTCGCTCAGATTTTCTATAGCCTGTACTTCACGATGACCGGCCTGCACGGCATCCACGTGTTGGTAGGGATTATCATCATCGGCTTCCTGATGCTGCTCCATGCGAAGAAACACCCGGCAGTGCATGAGGACTACATGCCAACTGAGATGATCGCGCTGTACTGGCACTTCGTCGACCTAGTCTGGATATTTCTCTTCCCGCTCTACTATTTGATCCCGAGTTAACAACGATGGCTGGACACGGACACACCAAATATAAGCCTGGCGAGGTGGCATGGGGCGCCGAGCATCACATCCTGCCCATCTCGACTTATGCCAAGACTATCGTCGCCCTGTTCGTCCTGATGATTCTGACCATCTGGGCTTCCACGTGGCACCTGCCCAACGTGATGATCTTCGGGCACACGATCGCCCACACGTTCTTCAACAACATCATCGCGCTTACGATCGCCGTGATCAAGGCGGCCCTCGTGGTCATGTTCTTCATGCACGTGAAGTACAGCACGAGCCTGACCCGTTTCTGGGCGATCATCGGCTTCATCTGGGTCACCTTGATCTTCTTCATCCTCGCCGATTACATGACGCGGCCGTTGGACCCCACTATTGGGAGGCCCTGGATGGCCGACCCCGGCTCGTCCTTGCACAAGCACCGCGACGATGCCATGTCCGAGGATGTCGATCCCACGCTGAACGTCAACGTCCGCCCTCGGCAGTGACCCGTTGTGCCGTTGGGGTGAATTAGCGGTTGACGGCAACGCGTCGTTGTCCAATCGGCAATCGGCAATCTAGCAATCCGTCAGCCGCCGCAGTTCGCCCTCCACCCAGCCAAGGATCTCTTCCGTCTCCGCGTGCCGCTCGAAAGTCCGCGGCTCGCCCCAGTTCGCCCGCACCCGCTTCAGCGACGGGCGCGGCACGAGGGCCCGATACGGCACGATCCCATCAGTGTTCTGCAGCCCGATGCAGATGACCGGCATGCCCGACATCCGCACGATCAGCGCAACGCCTGGCTTGAGCTCCTGCAGCTCGCCGGTCTCCGTGAGCTGGCCCTCGGGAAAGACGCAAACGCATTCGCCCACCTTCAACAGGTCGACCGCGTGCTTGATCGCAGATTTGTCCGGCTCCCCGCGCTTGACCGGAAAGGCTTTGATCCACTTGAGCACGGTGCGGATGCCCCTCATGTTCCACAGCTCGCTCTTGGCCATGAACCGGATGGGCCTTGGGCAGGCGACTTGGACCGCCACAGGATCGCAGTCGGACCGATGGTTGGAGAGAATCAGCACGCCGCCCGTACGGGGGATGTGCTCCTTGCCTGAGGTCTTGAACCGCCCGAGTGCGGCCATCAATAACCAGCCAAAGAACCTCGCTATCGGAAATTGCCACGCGCAAAACGCACGCGAGTAGGGCTCGACCTCAGTTTCGGCTCTCATGAATTAGCTTCGCGAGCGCCTCGGCGTAGGCGATGTGCTCTTGCTCCAGGACGCGCTTGGCAAGGTCCTCGGGCGTGTCGCCGGGAAGCCGGGGCACCCGCCGCTGGAGAATGACAGCGCCCTCATCGTACTGCTCGTTAACAAAGTGAACGCTGCACCCGCTGTCTGTATCGTCGGAGCCCAGGACCGCTTCATGGACCCTCATGCCGTACATGCCTTTGCCGCCGTATTTGGGAAGCAGCGCGGGATGGATGTTCAGCACATGGTTGGGATAGGCGCGCAACACCTCTTGGGGAAGAAGACGCGTGTACCCCGCCAAACACACCCATTGAGCACCCGCGTGGTGCAGCGCGCCTAGCAGTCTTTGGCCATAGGTATCGAGCGGTTCTGGAGCGACGATCTCTAAGTGCAGCCCGATGGCCAGCGCGTTTTCAACCGCTGGGGTGCCATCCAAAGGGGAGACCACGACGCCTACTCTCGCCGGCACCCTGCCCTCATCGGCCGCGCGGGCAAGCGCGACCATGTTGGATCCGCGCCCTTTGGGCCCGACGAGGATCGCAATGACATCGAGCGCTTCTTCAGCAGGCACCGTTGTTTATAGCTCAACCCGGCTGCATCGGTCCTGGAGAGCCCATTAGGTTGCCTCAGTCGAACTCCGCGCCTCAGCTTGAAACTCCGGAGACCGCCGCATAATGAAGTAGTGAGCACCCCGCTCTCGCCCGAAGAGCTCGCCCGTTACGAACGCCAAACCATCCTGCCGGAGCTTGGCGTGCAAGGCCAATCGCGGCTGAAAGAAGCCAAGGTGCTGTGCGTCGGCGCGGGTGGCTTGGGCTCGCCTTTGGCCACCTACCTCGTGGCGGCCGGCATCGGCACGCTGGGCATCATCGACGACGACACCGTCGAACTGAACAATCTTCACCGCCAGCCCTTGCACTATTCGATGGACGTCGGCCGGCCAAAGCTGGAGTCGGCGGGCGAGAAGCTTTACGCAATGAACCCCAACGTGCGGCTCCAGCTCCACCCCGAGCGCCTCACAAGCAAGAACGCGTTACGGGTGATCGAGCAGTACGACATCGTGGCCGACGGCACCGACAACTTCGCCGCGCGGTTCCTCGTGAACGACGCTTGCGTGATGCTCCAAAAGCCCAACGTGCACGCCGCCATCTTCCGGTTTCAAGGGCAGCTCTCGGTTTTCGATTCGACTCGCGGGCCTTGCTATCGCTGTCTCTTCCCAGAGCCTCCGCCCCCCGGCTCTGCTCCAAGCTGCGCGGAGGCAGGGGTCTTGGGCGTGGTCCCGGGGATTGCCGGCACGCTCCAGGCCACCGAGATCATCAAGTTGATCACCGGAATCGGGGAGCCGCTGATCGGGCGGTTGCTGCTATTCGACCTCCTCGAGAACCGGTTCAAAGACGTAAGCATCCCCAAGAACCCGGACTGTCCGATGTGCTCGGCAAACGCGACCATTACAAGCTTGAAGGACTATTCTGAGCATTGCGGCGTTAGCCGGCCGGAGAACGAGCCCTTGGCCGAGATCAGCGCGAGAGAGCTCTTTGAGATCATCGAATCAGGCGGTCCAAGGCCGGTGCTCGTGGACGTTCGCGAGCCGGTCGAAGTCATCGCGAGCCGCCTTCCGCATCGTCACCACATCCCGCTTGGCTCCTTTGCGGATCGGTTGAACGAGATCGAGCGCGACGC
>JAXDKF010000168.1:0-15486 GCA_034667265.1 Fimbriimonadaceae bacterium | reverse complement strand
GGGGAGCGACGAAATGAAGCTCCTTGCTCCTCTGCTGCAAGTGCAGGCGAAATGGTCCGCGATTCCTGGCATGGACGAGCTGCTGATCGAGCAGGTGAAGACGCGCGAGGGATATCACGTGTTCGTGTATCCGGTCGAGGGCCGGCTAGTGCACGAAGGCATGGCCGCGCTCTTCGCCTATCGAATCTCCAGAACTCGCAAGATGACCTTCAGCATGGCGGCCAACGATTACGGATTTGAGCTGCTGGCACGCGAGCCCGCGCCCGTCGAAGAGGCGTTGGAGCAGGGCCTGCTTTCGCCGACGAACCTGGCAAGCGATATCCGCGAGAGCCTCAACTCGGTGGAGATGGCCAAGAGACAGTTTCGAGAGATCGCGCGCATTTCCGGTCTGGTGTTCGAAGGGATGCCGGGACGTCGCAAAACGGTGAGGCAGATCCAAGCATCGAGCGGCTTGTTCTACGATGTGTTTCTCCGATATGACCCCGACAACATGCTGCTCCATCAGGCGACGCGCGAAGTGTTGGAGAGGCAGTTGGAGGAGTCACGCATGTATCGGGCGTTGGAGCGGATGAGCAAGTCGCGGATCTTGTTGAAGGAGCCGAAACGACCTACGCCGTTTGCATTTCCGATCCTCGTGGATCGGCTGCGGGAGACCTTGACGACGGAGTCGATCCGCGATCGAATCGAAGGCCTAGCGCTGCAGTTGGAGAAAGCGGCTGGGTGAGTAGGAGTAGACAGGGATACACTATGCGAGTGATCGCGACCGCCAGCCAGATTGAGATCGCCGGGGAAGAGCTGACACTCCTTCCGGATAGAGCAATCTATTGGGCGAAGCAGCATGCCGTGCTCGTGGCCGATTTGCATGTGGGCAAGGCGACGGCCTTTCGCGCCGAGTCGGTTCCCGTGCCTGCCGGTAGCAGCGAAACAACGCTTACGCGACTCTCAAAAATCCTTCAAGAGACGAGGGCTCGACGGCTTTACATCCTTGGAGATTTTTGGCATGCGAAGCAGGGGCGTACAGACCGGATCCATTCACTGATCGCGAGTTGGCGGTCTTGGCACCCGGACGTCGAAATGTGCCTCGTCGAAGGCAATCACGATAAGAAGTCGGGCGCCCTGCCGCCAGAATTGGAGGTCTGCACGGAGCAGGATCTCACAATTGGCGGCCTGGTCTTGAAACACCATCCAGAGGAAGACCCGCGGGGTTACGTATTGGCGGGGCACATCCATCCGGCGGTGCGGCTGGTGGGCGCTGGGAGACAGTCGGAACGGTTGCCATGCTTCTGGTTTAGCCCTCGAGTGGGCGTTTTGCCTGCGTTTGGGGAGTTCACCGGGGCTGCGACGGTTTATCCGGCGGCGGGAGATCGGGTGTTCGTGGTTGCGGGCGAAGAAATTTGTGAAGTCGGACTGACGGGCACGGGCTCTGCATAATCTCTGTCGTGCGTCCTCGCCGCCGTCTCAAATCAAATTTAATGACCGCCTTGTTGATGGTGGCGGTCCTTGCGTGCGCTATTTATTTGGTGGCATCCGCGCTTCAGGGACCAAGACGGGCCGAGAGGCTCCTGCCGGGTGAAATCTTCCCACAGCCCCTTCCGTATGTGAAAACTTCATAATAACGATTATCGGAAAGGCCCTGGGCAGTCGTTTCTACTCGGTTCGCGAGTCGTGGCATGTACAATGACGTTTTGCCGCACCGACTGGCGCGGCCGGAGGGGAGAAATGAACCAATTTCAGAGAGGAGCGGCCGTTTTGGCCGCCGGGCTTATAGCCGTGCTGACGCTTTGCGCCGTCCAGCGTGCCTTTGCAGTGACCACGGTTCCGAACGCCAGCCGGTCAACATACCAGGTGGTGGGCGGCAGCCACGTTGATTTCAGCCTCGGGGCGACAGATACGCCCGTCCAGGTCATGATCGCCGGCATTGGCAGATCTTCCGACCTATCGAATATTGGCTTCGTGCACGTTACGACTCTGGATCCTGTGGCCACTTCCTGGACCGGAGTGGATGCCTCAGGCTCGATTAAAGCCTTCAGTTCCCAGGGCTATTCCGGCGACCTCAAAGTCACTGAATACGCGACCTACGGCGTTAGGCTTCTCTGCCTAACCGCCAGGCGGACGCTTCGCCTCGAAAACTGGACCGCGGAGTCTTACCCGGTTAGGGTGGTCCAGATTTGGTAGCTTCTCTGGGCGTTCGAATCTAGGGGCCGGCAGTCCCCGACGATAGATCTCCAGGAGGTGTACGGCCCCTCTCGAGGTCACAAGGGTTGGCATTCTTGTCTTACACGCCCCCTGGGGGCTGACCGGGGTAAAGGACGGGCTGCCTGGAAGAACTTCTACCAAACTACGCCCACAGATAGTAGACGGACGTGCGTGGACAAACGTTGGAAATACCGGGTTTTGAGTTTGTTGTACAACTTCAGCAGACGGGCGGAAAGGATTCCGCTCCCTAGGCCAAGGATGGCCGAACCGACCCGCCGAGGCTCCCCCTCCTTCCACCTCGGCGGGTCATTTCATTTGGGTATGAGGTGTTGAGGTATTGGGTATTGAGGTGTTGGGGGAAGCCTTGTGGACAGGGAGCGGAGGAGCTTGCGCTTAGAGAGCGCCCTCTAGCGAGACAGGAATGAGAATCAGGAAGTGGCCGTCTGAGGAATTCTACTGTCCAGCGCTTCCGCGGCTCGGTCGCAACGCTTGAGGAGCTGTTCGGCGCTAGGTGAGACGGCCTCTCGGGCTTTGTGGGTCATGAGGATGACGGTTGTCGCCACGCTCGCTCCGGTAAGAAAAGCCAGAAGCACGCCTCCGATTCCGGTGCGGTGCTTACAGATGACCTGGGTCTCGTTGTCCACTTTGTATGATCCTCGCCGATCTTTATTGAACACATCGGACGGCAGTGCCGCCCTGTATAGATTGCTTTTCCTACAAAGGCGCAGTTTCTGCCGCTTTCGTTCGATTGCAGGCTCTGATTTCGCCCGCAGAATGCGTTCTAGGGGCGTTCAGGTCGGAAAACCTGTTAGTTTGGCGGGGGCCGGAGCCCCGTAAATGGTAAATGGTAAATCGTAAATGGCCCGGAGGAAAGGGTACGAGCGCGACAAAGAATAAAGGGGAAGAGCTAGTGCTCTTCCCCGCTGCTGACGTTATGAGACGGGCGCTTAGCCGCCGTACTCTTTCAGAGTCTTCTCCAGCGATTCCTTGGACGCCGGATCGGTCGCCAGGGCGATGGCTTCCTTCTGGGTGGCGATGGCCTTGTCCTTGTCGCCCTTCAGGAAGTACACGCGGGCGAGAGTATCCAGGATCCCATAGTCCTTTCGCTTGGACACCTCGACCCCTCGCTCGGCGGCGGCCAGCGCCAAGTCCAAGTCTTTGACCTTGGGCGCGCGCTCCGGGTCCACGATCGTCCATGCTATCGCGTTCAGCGCGTCCGCGTTGTCCTTGATCGCGCCGCCGACAATCTCCTTGCCGTAGGCATACGCCTTGACGGGATTGTCCTCGTTCATAAGGATTAAGGTGAACTTCATCACCGAGGCCGTGGGGTCCTTCGCGATCATCGTATCGACCGCGCTTTCCGCTGTTGGCCAGTCCTTCGCCTTGACCGCGTCTCGGTACTTCGTTTGCAAGGCGACTTGCGCTTTGAGCACTGCCATATCGGCGGTGAACTTCTTCGCAAAGGCTTCTCGATCGTAGGTGCCTGCGACCACCTCCTCGAGAGGCTTGGCTAGATCGTCCGGGTGGCCGACCCATTCGATCGCGCCGGTGCGGCCGACCACGAACACGGTCGGAATGCCCATGTTGGTCATGCCGGAGGCGTCCATCCATGTGGAGGCCATGGTGCCGTTGCGACCATCCGTCGCGCCCTCTGGCCAGACGTCGGTGGCGACGCTGTAATCCATCTTGTCGCCCATCTTCTCGACGAACGGCTCGACGAGGCCCGGCTTTCGCTCCCAAACGCTCACCCCGACGATGTTGATCTTGTCGCCGTACTGCTTGGCGAGCTCGGTCATATGCGGGATGCTCCGGCGGCAAGGGCCGCACCAGGTGGCCCACATATCGACGACGTAGACCTTCCCAGGTTCAAAAGAGGTGATCGGTGTTCCCTTCACGAACTTTGCGGTGACCAGCGCGGGCGCGGAATCGCCGATGGCCAACGGGAAGGGCTTCTCGTCCGCTAAGCAGACGACAGCGGAGGCTAGGGCGACGAGCCCCAAAAGCGTTCTGAGACGTGCCATGTAGCCATTATCTACCCTGGAACCATCAAGGGACGTTCCATATTGCCGATTGCCGAGTGCCAATTGCCGATTAGTAGATCGGCCTCGGACCGACGCAATGCAGTAAAGGAGCAGGTCTCGCGTATCCGCCAGTCGCATTCCGAGTCTCGAATCTAGCAATCGGCAATCGGCAATCGGCAATCGGCAATCCTTCACCGCCGGTAAACTTCCCTTCCCGTGCTAGACACCCTTACCCGCCGTATTGCCAACGTCTTCGCCGGGCTGGCAAGGAAAGGGCGGCTCACCGAAGACGACGTCAACGAGATGCTGCGCGAGGTGCGCGTAGCCTTGCTCGAGGCCGACGTCAACCTGACGGTGGTCAAGGACTTCATCAAGCGGGTGAAGGAGAAGGCGGTCGGCGAGGAAGTCTACGGCAGCCTCACCGCGGACCAGACGCTAGTCAAGATCGTGCGAGACGAGCTGGCGGCGCTCTTGGGAGGCCAACCGGAGAAATTCAACTGGTCGCCGCAACCACCTACTGTGATCCTCCTCTCGGGCCTGCAAGGATCGGGCAAAACAACGACCGCGGCCAAGCTGGCCATGTGGCTGACAAAGCAGGATAAGAAGCCATTGATGGCCGCCTGCGACATCCAGCGCCCTGCCGCGATCAAGCAGCTCGAAGTCCTCGGCGAGCAGATCGGGGTGCCTGTTTTCTCAAAGACCGACGGCTCGAGCCCTGTACAGATCGCGAAGGAAGCGGTCGAGCGAGCGAAGTACCTGATGCTCGACACGGTCATCGTGGACACGGCTGGGCGACTTACCATCGACGACGCTCTCATGGACGAGCTCGCAAACATCTACAAGGCGGTTAATCCCGACGAGACTTTTCTGGTGCTCGACTCCACGACCGGGCAAGAAGCGGTGAACGTGGCCAATGCCTTTCACCAGAAGGTGCCGCTGACCGGCGCCATCTTCACCAAGCTGGACAGCGACACGCGCGGCGGCGCCGTGCTGAGCGTGCGGCAGTCCACTGGCGTGCCGGTGCGATTCATCGGCATCGGCGAGCAGGTGGAGGCTATCGACCAGTTCTATCCGGAGCGCATGGCCGAGCGGATCATCGGCATGGGCGACGTGATGGGCATCATCGAGAAGGCGGAGGCGGCCTTCAAGGAAGAGGATGCCGAAGCCCTGGAAGCCAAGCTCGGAAAGGGCCAATTCGATTTTAGCGACCTGCTCGAGCAGTTCCGGATGATGCGGAAGATGGGTCCGTTCAAGAACATCATTAAGATGCTCCCCGGGGTGAATCAGATGATCCCAGAAGAGGCGCTTGACGCGATGGACGACAGCCACGTGAACAAGATCGAGGCCATCATCTTCAGCATGACTGCTAAGGAGCGCTCAAACCCCGACATCCTCAACGGCTCTCGACGGAAGCGGATCGCGGTCGGATCCGGCGCGAGCGTTGAAGAAGTGAACGCCCTGGTCAAGCAGCTTTATGAGATGCGCCGCAACATGAAGGCGCTTTCGAAGATGCAGCAGAAGATGAAGCGGCGGCCACCGCCCAGGCGTCCGGGGCCGAACAGGTAAATGGTAAATGGCTCGAAGGAGATCGGACGGCTTTCTGGTTCAAATCCGTCGATTTACGATTTACGATTTACGATTTACGCCCAAGATCAGCTATAATATCGCGTTTCGCGGAAGGTTTCCCGCTGCGCCGACCCTCGGCGCCTCGACCTCGCTGGAACTCCCTAGGAACACATAAAAACCCCATGGTAAAGATTCGACTGAGACGCATCGGCACGAAGGGCCGCCCGTTCTACCGCGTGGTAGTCGCCCCCAGCATGGCGGGCCGCAATGGCAGGTTCGTGGAGAACATCGGCACGTACGATCCCACGGTCAAGCCCACCCGGGTCCAGATCAACGAGGAGCGAGCCATGCATTGGCTGCTTAACGGCGCGCAGCCCACCGAGACCACGGCCTACCTCCTGAACAAGCTCGGAATCCTTCCCAAATATTTGGAGCAGAGGCCCGACAAGAAAAAGGATTACAAGTACCTCGACAAGACGACGGCATCGATCTCGAAGCAGAGCGCGGTGGACGTCCCAGCAGCCAAGGCCGAGGCTGAGAAGCCGGCGCCCGCGCCAGAGCCTGAAGCAGCCGCTGCTCCCGAGCCGGCAGTCGAGGAAGCCCAGCCCGAAGCAGCTCCTGCGCCCGCGCCTGAGCCCGAGGCTGAAGCCGCACCGGTGGAAGAGCAGGCATGAGCTACCGGCCGTTTCTTGAAACATTGATCAAGGCGGTTGTGGAGCATCCCGACCAGATCCAGATCGAGGAAGAGGCCGAGCACGGCACGCGCACTTTCTTTGTGCACTGCAATCCGGACGACGTTGGCAAGGTGATTGGTAAGAGCGGTCGCGTAGTTTCGGCGATCCGTTGCGTGGTGAGCGCTGTCGCGGCGAAGTCACGCGAGAAAGCGTTCGTTAAGATCGTCACCGAATAACTCGGAATGGGGAGCGCGGAGCTTCGGGATTCGTGCAGGCGATGTTCGACGTCAAACGCTCATCGCCTCCAAGCGATGCTACATGTCTGAATTCATCCGCATCGGGCAGATCGTTGGGGCCTTTGGACTGAAAGGCGAGGTCAAGGTGGACACCCTGACCGATTTCGACCAGCGTTTTCAGAAAGGATCTCGCGTGCGCCTCAAGGGCGATTGGGCGACCATCGAATCGGTCCGCATCCACAAGGGCCGCCCCCTTGTGAAGTTTGCCGGTGTGGACGATGCGAGCGCCGCCGAATCGCTTCGGTGGCAGTATCTGGAAGCTCCCGCCCTAGCACCCGAAGCGCTAGAAGATGACGAGTACCTGGTCGACGACCTGGTCGGCATGAAGGTCGTCACGGTAGAAGGCGAGGAGCTCGGCCTGGTCGACAAGGTGCTTTCCTACCCCGCCCACGACATCCTTCAGGTTGGCGACCTGCTGATCCCTCTTGTGAAAGAGTTTGTCAAAGAAGTGGACCTTGAGGGCGAGATTATTCGGGTGCAGCTCATTCCTGGCATGCGAGGCGAAGCTTAATTGCAGATTTGCTGAGTGCCCATCCTGGATTTTGGATTTACCTTGCCCACCTGAGCTCGTCTCTCTTTAATCTAGGCAGTCCCGCTTAGACTTCTCCAAGGGACGGACTCAAATCAAATAGTGCTGGTAACACTAAGAAATGCGAAACGTCGCTTAAGATAGAGGGCAAGGCCGAAGCGGTGCGCTGGGCCGACGTCCGCAGGAGAAGTTTTATGAACATTCGAAGTCGCATTCTTGGCGCAGGTATGGTTGCCGTCCTCGGCATGAGCATGCTTGCCATGCCAATGCAGGCGAGCGCACAGCGGTCCCGCACAAAGAACGAGAACCAGCACCGGACGAACGCCTACATCCTAGGCGCCGCGGGCGCTCTGCTTATGAACAACAGGCAGGGAACGCTTGGCACGATCGCTCTGGCGGGCGCTGCTTACGAAGCAAAGCGCATGCAGGACGAGATCGACAAGCGCCATGACCGCTACGGCTATAACAACGGCCGGAACGGTTACTACGACCGCAACGGCCGATGGCACAGCTCCAACACACGAAGCGGGTCCTCGTACCAGTACGGCAACAACGGCTACTACGACCAGAACGGCAACTGGCGCACTTCGGGCTCGACCAACCGAAACGACGGCTACTACGATAGCAACGGCCGATGGCATAGCTACAACAACACCAGCAGCAACCGGACCGACGGCTACTACGATAGCAACGGCCGCTGGCATAGCTACAACAATTCGGGCAATTACAACAGCAATTCCGGCAACTACAATAGCGACTACTGGCGCAGCAGCCAGAACCGCAATGGCAGCTCGAGCGGCTACTACGACCGCAACGGTCGATGGCATAGCAACTACAACTCTTCGTCGAGCCGGTACGACGACAACTGCAACGACAGGTCGAGCCGCAATCGCAATCGCGACCGGAATGACCGAGACCGCTCATCGAGGCGGGGCAACAATAGGGACCGTAACGGCAGGGGCAACAACGACAACGACGATTAATCTGGCTTAACCGCAGGAGAACTCACGAGCGGGTGTCTTAGGGCGCCCGCTCATTTTTTGTAAATCGTAAGTCGTAAATCGTAAATCGCTCGGAGGTGAAGGTTTGCTTGAGCTTCGTTACTCGAGCTCAATGGTCGCCGGCGGTTTGCTGGTCAGGTCGTAGAAGACGCGATTCACGCCATGGACCTCGTTCACGATCCGATTGGCAACGTGCTCCAGCGTTTCAAACGGGATGTTGACCGCGTGCGCCGTCATGGCGTCTTCGCTGGCGACTGCGCGCAGGACGATCGGCTGCTGGTAGGTGCGCTCGTCACCCATCACGCCAACGCTGCGGACGTCGAGCAGTGCCGCATATGACTGCCAAATGCCTTTATGGAGGCCTCGCTTGCGAAGCTCCTCGCGGAAAATCCAATCGGCTTCCTGAACCATATGCACTCTTTCCGGAGTGACCTCACCGATGATGCGCACCGCAAGTCCAGGACCTGGAAACGGCTCGCGGTCGACCATGTCCTCGGGAAGACCGAGCTTGCGGCCGACGTCGCGTACTTCGTCTTTGAAAAGCCACCGTAGCGGCTCGATCAGCTTCATGCGCATCCACTCGGGCAAGCCGCCCACGTTGTGGTGGGTTTTGATCTTGGCTGCCGTGGGTGAGCCGCTCTCGATCACATCGGGATAGAGCGTGCCCTGCGCGAGGAAGTCGCAATCCTTCAGCTCCTCCGCGTGCTGTTCGAAGACTTTGACGAACTGCTCGCCGATGATCTTGCGCTTGCGCTCAGGGTCGGTGATGCCCTTTAACTCAGAGAAGAACTGTTCCTTGGCATCGAAGACTTTGAGGTTGGCCTTGAAGTGGCCCAGGAAAGTTTCTTTGACTTGTTCTGCCTCGTTTTTTCTAAGCAGTCCATGATCGACGAAGACACAGACTGCCCTCTCGCCAATAGCCTCTATAAGCAGCGCGGCCATGACCGCGGAGTCCACGCCGCCACTGACGGCGCAGAGGACTTTGCCATTCCCCACTTGCGCTCGGATCGCGGCGATCTGGTCCTCGATGAAACTCTCGCTGGTCCAGTCGCCTTTCAGGCCCGCCTTTTCAAACAGGAAACGGCGCAGGATGGTCTTGCCGTCTGGCGTGTGGCTGACCTCGGGATGAAATTGGACCGCCCACTGCTTGGCGGCGGGATTCTCCATGGCTGCGATGTTGCAGGTGTCGGTGCTGGCGGTAGCCGTGAAACCCGGAGGGACTTCCATGACCTCGTCGCCATGGCTCATCCAGACCTGCTCGCTGGCAAGGTTAGTAACCAGCGATCCGTCAGCAGTGGTCTGGATGGTTCGGCGGCCGTACTCCCTATTGGTGCTCTTCTCTACCCTGCCCCCCAGTCGATGGGCCATGAGCTGCTGGCCGTAGCAGATGCCGAGAGTGGGAATGCCCTGCAGGAGCTTCATATCCAGGTCCGGCGCGCATTCCTCGAGAACGGATTTGGGGCCGCCGCTGAGGATGACCGCGTCGGGCTTAACTTCTTGGATCTTCTGAGCCGCCACGGTCCAGGGGACCATCTCGGAGTACACCCCCATCTCCCGGACTCGGCGGACGATCAGTTGCGTGTACTGACCGCCGAAGTCGACTACGAGGACGGTTTGGTGGTTCATGCGGGGTGTTGTCTAAGTTTGGGGGTTTGGGCGGCCGGAAAGCAACGTTGATAGGTCTTGGGCTGTGCTGGGCTCCAGGGCAAGAGCGGACGTGGGATAGTGGTTGCAGCCCAGAGCGTCTTATTAACCGGTGGTAGCCACGATCCTAGCCCTGACGGCGATGAGCCGGAGCGCGATGCTGCAGAACATCGCGGACCTGCCGACGCGCTTTAACGCGTCGCGGGGACAGGCGCGCCTGGTCGTTATCCTGTCGCCCACCTACAAGACTTCCCTGGCGGGGGCTCGGATCGTGCGCAGAAAAGTTGTCGATGAGACCTTGGGCGAAGCCCTTCGCACGTTCGTAATATGGACTCCCCTCCGTGCGGATGACACCCGGGACGCTGCGCAACAGGCTTCCCAGGTTCTGGACACTATCGAAGTGGAGCAGTTCTGGGATCCCAACCGCAGTCTCGCGCGCCAGTACGGCGAGCTCGTTCAGCTTCCGTCCAACCGCCACCTTGCTTGGAACGTGTACATGGTTCATGGCCGAGGCGATGAGTGGACCAACCGTCCGCCCGTCCCGCAGAGCTGGATGCATCAACTTGGCCGCGACGAGCGCACGCTGGACGGCAGCACTCTGCTTGCCTTGGTCACCAAGGAAATCAAGAAGCCTCGTCCCCGCATCGGCGCCTCCGTTCAACGACGCCACAGACGACGGCGGTAGCGGCTTGTCCAAGCTAACGTCGAGGGTGGTGGTCAGTTTTCGGGCAGTAGAGTTCTTGGATTTAATCTCACTGAAGGTGCTGTCTGCCGAGACCTTAAGGGTTTCGGAGTTGACCAGTCCTTTTTTGCGGTCGAATATCGCCGTGCCAATGCCCTTAACGTCTGTGGAGATCTTCGCTTCTGCTTCCTTCTCGTCGGCTACCGGCGAGTGGTTCTCGTCCTCACACCCATCGTAGTGCTGGGCGAGCTCGACCGCCATCTCGATTTGCTCGTCCGTCACCTTCGTGGGCTTGATGGTATAGGCAACGTCGACGCCACCAAAGGACTTCTTGTAGCTCCAGCTCTTCCCTTCTTCGATGCCCTCGGCCGGAAACTCGATTGGTAGGTACGTGACGTCCGGAAAACGTTTTGCATCTAGGCCAGGAAGTCGCACGGGCAACTGGATATCAGGCGCATCGCTCTTGACCACTTGTCCTTGCGGAGTGAAGGAGATCGTGGTCTTTGGAAAATAGCCCTTCACGCTCTCCAGCGTGAGCGGAAACGCCGCGCCGTTGTAGAGAAGGTGAAAGTCGGTGATGTCGCTCGCCGCTTTGAGATTGCCGCCATCTGGAGCGAGACCTTCCACTGCCAACTTCATGTCAACCTGCACCTTCCCTTCCTGCCCACCGAGGATCGGCAGATAGCCGTCGAATCCCACGCGGACGTAATACGTGCTCACCGTTCCAGGCGAGAGGGAGTAGACGACGGGCGTGAGCACAACTGCGGCAAGAGCGGAAAGCATGGCTACCCATCATACGACTGGAAGGCAGCAGAGGTTTGCTCAAAGATGGGCGGAACAAGATGCGACCTCTCCGACTCAGTAGGTGCAGAGACTAAGAGAAGCGGCATGGAATACGTTCTGAAAACTGAGATCGACGCGCCGATCGACGAGGTGTTCTCGATACTGTCGGACCTCCAGCGTTTGCCCGAATACGTGCCGAACATCCGTGAGGCCACGCCGGAAGGCGACGGAACAGTGCGCGTTCGCGGCGAGGTAGTCGGACACAGTTTTGACAAAGAAGCGTGCTTCGACATGGACGAGGCGGCGAAGACAATGTCGTGGCAGGTAGGCGCCGGCCGCCACTATCGCGGCGACCTGGCCGTGATCGATCACGGCGCAAGTTGCTTCCTCATGGTTACGCTCCATATTGCGGGCGCAGAAGAGCCCTCGGATGAACGGACAGCCCAAATCAATCGGCAGTTGGAAGGAGCGCTGGACAGGATCAAGCGGATCTGCGAGAGCGAGACCGCAAACGCTGATTCTGGCCAGGCTTATCTAGGCTAAAAGGGCCAAACGGCCCAACTGGGCGCGCAGGTGTTGGATACTCCCTTTCAGAGGGCTTCGCCCTTCCGGAGGAGATATTTGCTCACAACCCTAGCTCTGGTCGGCGCGTTGCTGACCACCCCACAAGCCGACAAATGGGACATCAAGACTGCAGTTGCACCCAAGGCATCCGCGACATGGGACGTCAGCGCGGACGTCGTAGCACCCGACGGAGATCACCACGCGGCCTTCAAGCTCGTCATCGAAGTGAAGGACACTGAGAAGGACAAGCCTCTTCAGTCGACCTACTCTTGGAAGGAGTTGGTGCTCGACAGCGGGCAGGGCATGCCCGACAACTCATGGGACGTGAAGATCGATGCGCAAGGCGGCATCACGGGCACCGAGGCCACAGAAGGGGGCGATGCGCTTCGTAAGATGCTCATCCCTATGACCTTCCTCTACCCAGACAAAGCGGTCGGTGTAGGGGATGCGTGGACGAATACTCTCAAGAGCGAGTCGGAGAAGGACGACCACTCCATCACTGTCGATTTCAAGGTAGAGGCGGCTGAGAAGCTGGGTGACGTGGACGTCCTCAAGATCACCGAGAAGTTCACCGAGAAGGGCCCGGATGGCATGACGGGCACCGGCACTTGGTGGGTGGACAAGGCAGGCAAACCTCAGAAGTTCGAAGTCAAAGCGAACCGATGGGTCGTGCCCATGGCCGGCACGGATTCGATGGACGCGACGTTGAAGGGGACCCTGGCCAAGTAACGCGGCGGCCGCTCGACACGTAAACTATGACGACGATGCAAAACTTCAGCTCCAACCCCCAGGACAGCCTCTCGGCTCAAGAAGCACACGAGGTGCTGAGTGCCTGGGCGAACCGGCCGCAGGCGAGCGGAGTGGACCCTAACGTCCAATCGGTCCAGGCGCTTGCCGCCGGTTTGGGAGTTAGCGAGGACGAAGTCCGGCGCATGGTCGAGGACGTACGGGTCCAGCATCGGTCCCATCAGATCGCGGCCGGGATCTTGGCAAAAGAGAACGTGACTCGCCGGCGGTTGGACGTTACGGCGGCGATCGGGGCGTCTATCGCCATCATTCTTGTCGCCATTGCGGTGACTGCGTACTTCGTTTGGGGCGGGGCGCGTGGGGGAGCGGCAGCAGCCGAGGCTTCCGCGATCTTGCCTCCCCCAACTCCGATTGCTGGCACGCCCGCACCAGCCTTTGCGCCAGCGGACGGCGTGCATGTTGGCAATGATGGGTTTACGATCTACGAGAACGGCAAAGAAATCTTCGTCTCGGGCCCGGATGGTGTGACCATCCAAAAGATTAACATTGAGAAGAATCTTGCTGAGGTTGACAAAAAGATCGCTAAGATCGAAGCGCAGCGCATCAAGAATGAGCTCAAGTTGAGGGCTGTGGAGACTGCTACTACGCGAGCCGATAATCGGCAGGCGCGGATCGACGAAATCAAGGCGCAGCTAGATGAGAATGAGGCCGAGAAGCAAGACTTGTTGGCCAAGAGGCGAGAGCTGGAGAACGATAGGAGCACGCCGCCGCCTAGCGGACGTTGAAGTATTTGGCCTCGGGGTGATGCACCACGATCGCGCTCGTCGACTGTTCGGGCACGAGCATGAACTCTTCCGTCAATTGGATGCCGATGTCCTCTGGTTTGAGCAGCTCAAATAGCTTGGCCTGATCTTCCAGGTTGGGACAGGCCGGATAGCCGAACGAGTAGCGCGCACCGTGATACTTGGCGCTGAAGAGCAGGCGCATGTCTGACGGCTCTTGGTCGTCGATACCCATCTCGTGGCGGATCTGCTGGTGCCAGTACTCGGCGAGTGCCTCAGCCGACTCCACACCCATGCCGTGGACGAAGAGGTAGTCCTGGAACTCGCCCTTTTCGAAGAGCTCCCGTTCGAGCTTGGTGACCTCGTCGCCAACGGTGACAATGTGGAAGCCGACTGTGTCGGTGACCGGAGAGCCGAGCGGTTTGAAGAAATCCGAAAGGCAGAGACGGCGACCGTCTCTTTGGCGCGGGAAGTTGAAGCGAAGCCGTTCGGTCGTCTGGTCCTCCTCAAAGATGATTAGATCGTTTCCTTCCGATGCGCACGGGAAGTAGCCCCACTTAACCCGCGGCCTTAGCACGGAAGCCAACTCGCGCTTCATGCGCTCGAAGATCGGCTGGGCGTTCTCGGCAAGCCACGCGTTGAACTCGATGTTTCCCATCCCCGCCTGGCGCTTGAACTGCCACTGGCCACGGAAAAGCGCGATCGGGTTGATGTATTTGTATAGCTCCCAGACATCGAATTTGGTGTGCTTGCGCGCTCCATAGAACGGAGGCTTTGGCGGGTTGTCGACAGGTTGAATGTCCGACCTCTCGCCCCTAAACACATACAGAGCCGGATCGAGAACGTCCACACGGTGGCTGCGAACGCGCGGGGTTGCTTCTTCGTCCTCGGCCTCGACAACCGGTTCCGGCCCGGTCGTTGGCGGCGCGGGTCTGGGGGCTCCATCGCTCTCACCGGATAGATCTCCCATGAGGCGAAGACCTTCAAAAGCGTCTTGCGCGTAATAGACGTTGCCTTCGTAGATGGCGCTCAGGTCGGCTTCCACATACGAACGGGTGAGGGCTGCGCCACCCAGGATGACCGGAATACTCGACACGCCTCGGGAGTTCATCTCCAGCAGGTTGTCCCTCATGATGAGCGTGCTCTTAACCAGAAGCCCGCTCATCCCGATGACTTGGCACTTGCTCGCTTGGGCATTCTCCAAGATGCTGTTGATCGGCTGCTTAATACCGATGTTGACCACGCGGTAGCCGTTGTTCGAGAGGATGATATCTACAAGGTTCTTGCCGATATCATGGACATCGCCCGCGACTGTGGCCAGGAGGATCGAGCCCTTCTCGGAACCTTCGACTTTCTCCATCAGCGGCTCCAGGAAACGCACCGCCGTCTTCATGACTTCGGCGCTTTGGAGCACGAACGGGAGCTGCATCTTCCCTGCCCCGAACAGCTCGCCTACCGTTTTCATGCCGTCGAGCAGGACGTCGTTGATGATCTGCAGCGGCGTGTAGGTCTGGAGCGCTTCCTCGAGATGAGCCTCGAGGTTCTTCTTGATCCCGTCGACGATGTGCCGCTTGAGGGTGTCCTCGATCGAGAGGCCTTCGAACGGGTCGGTCGCCGTGGAGGTGGCCTTGACGTTCTCGAAACGGGCCATTAGCTCGATCAAAGGGTCGTAAGTGCAGACCCTCTGGGCGTCATCTGATTCGGGCATCGGCTAGGTTCAATTGTACCTGGACGAGGAAGGCGTTGGGCGTTGGGCGCTAGGAGAGTGTTAGGCCTTGAGAGTTGAGCGTTGGGCCAGGTGCCAAAGGTGAGTCAAGGATCGGACCAGGAGGTCCGATCCTTGACGCTACGCCAGTCAGGCTAATGTTGTCAACGCGGTTTGACTGCTCGGATGAAGGCGCCCATGATCTTGCCGTCCAGGTTTGTCTTCTCCTCGGGCGAGAGAGCGGCTACCGATTCGGAGGAGCAGCACGAGCCGTCCAGGTCTGGGAACGTGTATCG
>JAXDKF010000167.1:0-6175 GCA_034667265.1 Fimbriimonadaceae bacterium | reverse complement strand
GCAGAGATGCTCTTGTCCGCGTTCTCGCACCAAACGGAGATGCGCTGCAACGTCATTCGACCGGGACCGACGATTGGTCCGCCCACAGCCGGCGCGAGCGACAATTCAGACAAGAGATTCGGTCAGTTCATCGCCGCAGCAAGACGAAACGAAGACATCGAGGTTCGGAAAGGCGATGGCCGGCAATTCGTCGCCGCCACGGATCTAGCCAAGGTCTACGCGGCGCTCCTCAAATCTCCGGTCAACCGGAACACCTATCTCGCGGTGGCACGGGACTTCATCACTTGGGAAGAGATCGCCGACCTCTTCGTTAAAGCTCTCGATTCCAACAGCAAAGTAGTGGTTCAGAGCGGCTCTCCAGCGGAGCCAAGCCTCTTCCATCCGAGCAAGATCCAAGAAGAATTTGGACTCGCTTTCGAATGCCGAAGGGCGGTTGAAGAGCACATCAGGCTTCTCGCTTTGGCATGACCAATCAAACACATATACACACATTACATGATATTTGTGTATAATGAGTACATGCCTGCCACCGCCGTACGTCCCACAGCGCAGTCAGCCATCCTCAGCGCATGTGAGCGCGCCCTCGCTAAACACGGATTCCGCCGCATGACGATGGACGACGTGGCCGCCGAAGCGAGACTCAATCGCCGCACGATCTACCTCCACTTTCCGAACAAAGAAGCTCTCGTAAGCGAGACGATACGCCAAGTGATCGCCCGCACACAGGCTGCCATGGAGGCTCCCCTCGAGAACGGATCGGGTCTACAGTCCCTGCGCCAGATGTTGGTCGCTCGCATTCTAGTGCGCCTGGAGCAGGTCGGCCCTTACCACCACTCGCTGGACGAGATGAACCGCGAGCTTTACCCTCACACCGCCGAGGAGGATCAGAGTTTTTACGAGCCGGAAGTGGTTCTCGTGATGGCAGCGCTTGAAAAAGGGATGGCCGATTCGTCTATCGCCCCCGTGGATTCGCGTACCGTGGCCGAGCTCCTCGTTCGTGCTACCAATGGATTCATTCCCTCCAACTTGACCCCGACCGAGGTCGCCAACCTCGATCTGGTCCGGTCAAAGCTGGAGACATTCGTAGACCTGCTCTCCTTTGGAATTGCGGCGAGGAAAAAGTCGTGAGGGCTGCTGTGGTGCTGCTCGTCGTCGTCGGGGCGTTGTGTTTAGGGCAGACGCAGGCTCAACATAAGCCTGCTGTTCCCTTAGCCGAATACTTTAAGATTTGCCGGATCGCCGGCGCCTCTTTCAGCTTCGATGAGAAATACGTCGCCTACGCGACGGACGAAGGAGGCCGCATGGACATTTGGATGCGACCTGTCGCAGGCGGCCCCGCCAAACAACTGACCCACGTTAAGGGATCCATCGAGACGTTCGAGTTCTCGCCAAAGTCGGACCTCCTTCTCTTCGCTGCCGACCTCGGGGGCGATGAGCTGATGCGCCTCTATTTCACGAATTCGAAGGGGAAGACTCCGGTCGCTCTCTTCCCCCACGATCCCAAGACGAGCAGATCGGACTTCGTGAGCTGGGCCGAAGACGGCCGATCGCTTCTGTACACCTCCAGCCGGCGAGATGAGAGGTTCATGGACCTGTACGAATACACGATCGCAACGAGAAGATCGAAGTTGCTGTGGAAAGCTTCTGGCCACCTTGGACTTGTGCTGTCAAGTCGCGATCATCGGCGCTTCATCGTTAACGAGGAGATGTCCGACGCTAATACGGATTTGTATTTGCTCGAACGAGGGTCCTCCAAGCTGAGGCTGCTCACTCCCCACGTGGGCGATGTAGTCTACTCTGCGACCGATTTGAGCCCCGACGGCAAGCGATTGCTCCACACGTCCGATAAAGCCCGTGAGTTCGCAGCACTGTACGAGATGGACCTTGCCACGCAGAAATCCAAGCGGGTCCTATCTCCAAACTGGGATGTATACAACGCTCGCTACTCGCGCACCGGCAACTACCTCACGACCAATGTGGACAACGACGGCCGGCCCGAGGTCGCCATCAGGTCTGTGCAGTCGGGAAAAGCATTCATCCCTCCCAAAATCCAGCAAGCGGGAGATCTGGTGTCGTGCACGTTTTCTAAGTCCGATCGGTGGATCGCTGCGCGCATGGAAAGTGACTACGCGCCGCGCTCGCTCTGGCTGATCGATACAAAAAGCAATGCCGCTAGGCGCATTTTCGATTCTCTTCCTGGATCATTTGAGGGGCACGCGTTCACCCATGCAGAGTCCATTCACCTAAGATCGTTCGATGGCCGAAAGGTACAGGGATTTCTTTACAAGCCCGAAGGGTTCGGGCCCTTCCCTGCGGTGCTCGACGTGCATGGCGGTCCAACGTCGCAATCGGTTCGCACCTTCCGCCCTTTCACGCAATACCTCGTCAGCAAAGGCTACGTTGTGTTCGTGCCGAATGTAAGAGGATCTGTCGGATATGGGAAGACCTACACATCCCTCGACAATAAGGATTTCGGCGGTGGTCCGCTGAAAGACGTGCTTGCTTGCAAGGCATGGCTCGTAGCGAACGCAGGTGTCGATCCGAAGCGAGTTGCCATCATGGGTCAAAGCTATGGAGGCTACATGGCCCTTGCGGCGGCCACGTTCACACCCAACGAGTTTGCCGCCCACATCGACATGTTTGGCATTGTCGACCTCAAGTCTTTGGTCGAGAGCTTCCCCACCTACTGGGCTTCTTCCGCAAACTACATCTACAAGAAATTCGGCGATCCTAAAGATCCCGCGGACGCAAAGTACCAACACGAGCGCAGCCCACTGTATTTCGCAAACCAAATCCAGCGGCCGCTGCTGGTCATCCAAGGGGAAAACGATCCGCGCGTTAGGAAGAATCAGTCGGACAGGTTGGTTGCGGCTGTTCGCCGGAATAACGTGCCCGTCGAATACCTTGTGATCCCTGGCGAGGGCCACGGCTTCTCTCGGACGGACAACAACGTACGCGCTTTAGAAGCAGTGGATCGGTTCCTCGCGCGCTATCTCGGGGGACCCTAATAGCGCGGCTACTGCCAGTGCCAGTCGGCGTCGCCAAGCAGCGTCTGGATGAAGTTCAACTGGCCGCTGTGATACCAGAGGTGCAAGGTGATGAAGCGGAATCGCTCGAACCGCGTGGTCTCTCCATCTTCAGTGTCGATCGTCGCCTCTATCCCCTCCGGCGTTAGGGCGTCGACCGTTGCGATGATTCTGTGGGAGGACCTTTCAAAGCCTTCGATGACTGCCTGTTTCGTTTGGAAGTCGGCGGGAGCTTTCACGAGTCCTTCTGGCCAGACGAATGGCTCTTCCCCGCGCACGACCATTCCCACGTGGTCGTTCACAAGGTTCACTTCGTAAACGATGTCCGCTACCGTGCGGGCCACGCCGCCCAGGCTCTTGGCGAAGGCATCTTCTGGCAACGCCTGAAGGTCCTGTAGAAATTTCTTGCAGGCGCTTTTGAGGCCAGCAGCGGCTATCGTTTTGGCATCCATCGCTTGAAATCTACCAGCGATTCGCGAGCGCCCCGATTTATCGGGGCCACCGGTTGCCAAGCTTTAGCCTGCTGTGGGCCAGACATTCTTGTCTGGCAACGTTAGGAGTGCTGAGATAGACTCCCGACAGCCATGACAGGTACGGTCACCGCCCATCCCACGATCACGTCCCTAGGGGAATGGCTGGCACGACGCTTAGAGCTACTGCAGGAAGAAAAGGAGCTGACCAAGCGGTACGACCGCATTAAGGCGCCACGCCGGCGCTTTCCGAAGGTCAGGTTCTAAAAATGACCGCCGATGAAGCCCGCGCCGTCTTCCTTGCCCTCCCGGGAGCACAAGAAGGTGAACATCACGGACATCCGGATTTCCGAGTGCGCAACAAGATCTTTGCAACTCTTTGGCCGAGCAAGAGCTGTGCGGTTCTCCGCCTGCCGCCCGAATTGGCCGATGCGTTCGCCGCAGAGGACCCCTCCAACAGGCGGATCGTCAGCCGAATCGGAGACATGGGATGGTTAGAAGTCTTACTTGCCGATGTTTCCGTGAAAGAGTTTCGATCATTGGCTGAGGTGGCGATCGAGCAGAGAAAACAAAGGTGAGTCCGTCCGTGCTCGAGCGACTAGGCGGCCGGCGCTGATCACCACGTCTCGGTGCGCCACTCACCCCACACTTTTTCCTCTTCCCATTCTTCGGGCGGTTCCTGTCCCGCAAGGCGAAGTGCCAGGAAGATCAGTCCTACGTGCCAGCCGTCGTGCCAAACCATGTGCTGTAAGAAGAGGACAGGGTTGTCGTAGAAACCGGCGGCCGTGGTTCCATTTTTGATGAGCTCTTCGGTTGCTTCCCGAACGGCAACGCCGCTCGCCCTAACCATGGCTTTGAGCTCCTCCAAGTCTTGGACCGGAGTGCCCTCGTCGTCGATGTAAGACCTACCCAACGGCGCGGCCCGCTCAGGCGCCACGTTCTTGAGGAAAAACTTCCTCGTGTTATGCATATGCGCGAGCTGCTTATCGAGGGCCCACCCGTCCTCAGAAGGCTTGATGCGGCGGTTCGAATCGTCGATCCGCGTCATGACCGCGTCGACGATCCTGCATTGCCTATCCCAAGAATCGAGCAGCGCTTCGGTGACATCCATGTCCGGATAGTACTTGCAAGGCGCAGCCGTTCAAGCGCTTTGTAGCCGCGGATCGACTGAACCAGATCGCGCAAACACGTGCAGGTCACTACGCTGTGGCGGGTTGCGAGCCGGATGGGAGGGCCGGGGGTCTCCGCCGGCGCCGCGGACACGAACCTATCACGCTCGGGCACTCTCCGGATGGGGTAGCCGCGTATTCCATTCGATTGGCGGACATCTACGTCAACATGGAGATCTTATGAGACGCGCGGCGCATCTGCTCACTTCTTTATTCGCTCTTGCGGTCGCTTTGACGACTGAAGCGAACGCGATTTCGGAACATCAGACGCCAGCGTTCCATGTGCGCTTTTCAAAGTCTCTTGCCGTGTATGCCTTTGTCTACAATCTATCTTCCAAATGGGGACCCCTGGCCTTGGGCCCATCCAATTCATTCAAAACGCTGTTCACGGGATCGCCTTACGATCAAGAGAAGTATAAGAATCTTATCGACGATTTTAACAAGACGACCCTTGCTTACGAGCTGGACTATCAAGACTATGCGGGCCTTGGAAAGATTGCTCTCTCAACGGAATCCCTTCTTTGGAAGGAGTTGGTGAGCAGTCAAAGCGTCGCCGAGTTCAAACAAAGAGCGGTAGGCATCATTCCGAACCCCAGCCTCTTTAAGATCGCAGAAGTGCTAGCCGCCTTTGAGCCTGTGTACGACGAGCTTGTCTACCAACCCAATAAGGAAGCGTTCGAAAAGCAGCTCCGCGATCTGGATGATTTGATCGCAACGACCGATATGGGCCGCTACTTCGATGTTGGCATTAAGTTCTATGGCTCAGTGTGGGATAACTCGATACCCGTGAATATGTATTTCTACCCGCTGCCAAACGCAAAGGGCTTTACCGCGACAGTATTCTTTAACAATGCCATCAGTGGCATCCCTTCTACACTAACCGACTATAACGGCCTCCTCAGCGTCGCGTTTCACGAGATGTTTCACATTCTGTATGACGAACAACCGTTAGACCTCAGGAAGCAGATAGATGAGTGGCAGAAGACGAATCCATCCAAAGCCTCTCACTACGCATTCGCACTCCTCAATGAAGCTCTTGCCACCGCGCTAGGCAACGGTTATGTGTCCGGCCAGCTCAAGGGAAAGTTGAACGAGGGGAAATGGTACAACCGCAAGTACATCAGCGAGATGGCAAAGAAGATTTACGCTGTCGTCACGCAATACATCGACGCTGGCAAGCCCATGGACAAGTCGTTTATCGACGAGTATGTAAAGGTCTTTGACGAGAACTTTACAGACTGGCTCTATGATCTCGACTTTCTTTTGACAGAACGATACGTCATTTCAGACGACAGGTCGGACTTCGAGATCCTCGACCGGAAGTTTCCCTACCGGAACGATGCGTTCTATAAGACCGTGCTCACTGAATTGACTCTGCTGGAGATGAAGGCGAGGCACACCACGAAGATGGTGGTTATCTCGGCAGGTAACAACAAGAAGCTGGAGCTGGTGAAAAAGTCGTTTCCGGAGCTGAGCAATTGGAAGCCTGATGGAAACAAAGACTTTACAT
>JAXDKF010000166.1:0-4524 GCA_034667265.1 Fimbriimonadaceae bacterium | reverse complement strand
ATGAGCATCACCACCGACTCGGATGAAGTCCGAAAGAAGTTCGAGCCCTAGTGCGCCAGTATCGACCGGCGCTTCGAGGCGCTGGAGCAGGCGAGGGCAGCGGGACTTCCGGTGACGGTATGCGTCTGCCCGATGCTTCCCATCGAGAACCCTGCGGCCTTTGCAAAGCGCATCGCCGCGCTCAAGCCCTTTGCCGTCGCAATGTGCCACTTCCAGCACTCCGATCGGCCCTTCGTATCCACCACCCGAGCCGATGCGCTCCTCATCGCCAAGCAATTTGGGTGGGATGAGCGCGAGTACGAGAAGACCCGTGCCGAGTTGAAGCGCCACTTAGCGGACTTGGTGAACACGGAACGCGGTTTCGGCCCAGCGTAGCGACAACGGCGCTACTCAGCCTCGATTGCGGCATGCTCAGCGATCACACATGGATAGGGCCGAAACGTCGGAATCCAGCATCGCACGCGCGCTTGATAGTCGAGATATGTGCTTCCGAACCGTTTGACGAGGTCCGCCTCCTCCCAGGGTCGGGCGATGAAGTTCCAGACGAGCACGCCCATAAACACATACAGGATCGAGAGATAGGACCCTAGAACCAGCGCGGCGGCAAAGCCCTGGCCCAATCCCGCAATGGCCATTGGATTCCTAATATGGCGATAGGGTCCCGCAACAACGAATCTCGTGGCAGTGTCCATGGGCAGCGGAGTTCCGTGGCCGAGCCAAACGAAGATGGACACGCAAACCAAGCCCAGCGTGCTCATCGCCATGAAGAGAAGCAGGCCTACGATCTGCCACGTGGACGTCGCAAACGTTGGGATTGCGGCAAGCATCTCGACCCGAACGATCAGCATCGGTATGACCCAGAGGAACAGGCCCCAGATCACGATGATCTGAAGCAAAGTCTTAACGAGGTTTGCTGCAACGGAGGTCGTCCTCGCTTCACGGGTCTGCGGTAGGTTGATCAGGGTCTCAGTCTCCAAGCGAGCCAGGCGGGCACCACCAGCGGCGGCAGCATAAGCGCCGCGCCCAGCCAGGGCCCTCCGGTTAGAACAAAGAAAGTCACCATGTAGAGCCCTGCGTAGATCGCACCGCCGGCGACCACGCAAAGCGCCGGGAAAGCCCAGGCCTTGTTGCGTGGCAATCCATAGGCTACAGACACTGATCCTACAACGAATATGAGTAGGTCTGGCAGCACAAAGGCATTAAAGACCCTCCGAGAGTTCTGTTACGGGCCAGAAGAGCGGCCGCCATTCTGGACGCACAAACAGGGCCAGCCACCACACCGCCGTGCCCGCGCCCTGAGCCGCGAGATACCAGGCGCCAAAGCGCCGAACGCGGTCCAAGGCTGGTGCAACCATCATTGCTCTGACGTAGCGGCTGATCGGTCCGGAGCCGCTTTACAGAAGGCGCGTTGGAAGGATACGGATACGCCGGTTCGGCTCTTCGCCTACGCTCTCGCTCGCCAACCGCCTTGCCTCGGCGATTTGGTGCTGGATCTTGCGGATCGGTGCCGACTGAGGGCTCAGCTCGTACGCCTTGCCTGTCTGGAGGACCGCGTCGATCCCCTTCTGCGTTTCTTCCATCGCCGCGGTGTCCGTCATGAGACCCGCGCTGCCGTTTCGAGACTGCCGCACGATCTGGTCCAGTGCTTCAGCGATCTGGGAGAACGTGTTCGACTTCACCACAACGGTGTTCACCGGCTTGCCGGTGAGGTCGCGCAGCTTCTTGGGCTTGCTCTGCATCGTCGAGCGGATCGCCATCACCGCGTCGGCCTGATTCACGTCGTTCGTAACGTAAGCGGGCACGCGCTTCTCACGGATCGCTCTTTCCAGACGCGTCCGTGCGATGCCGTAGGGGAAGATCCGGATGAGTCCGGCGCCGCCATTGCCTTCGTGGGCGTGGCCGTTGCCGCCGACCGATGCTTCTTCGCGCCGATCCACCCGCGTCTCACTTCGTTCGCGCCTGGGCGCCCGAGGTTCCGTCGTGCGCGCGAGCGCGGGAAATCGCTGATTGAAGCCTGGCTCGTCCAGATCGGCGGTCTGTTCTTTCTGCACGACTTCCACCGCGCCAGCGCCAGTCCTGACTCTGATCTCGGGCCGCGGCGGAACGCCGCGGAGGATCATGTCCACCGTCTTCATGACGTTGTGGTGAACCGCCAGTCGGTCGTAGTCCAACAGCTCGATGACCACGTCGAAGGTCGGCGGCGCCTTGCGCTCGAGCACCGTCTTCTGGGTGCCTCGTCGCTGGGCTTCGGCGTCGGAAAGGGTTACTGCCTGGATGCCGCCGATCAGGTCGGCCAGCGTCGGGTTGAGCATCAAATTCTCAAGCGTTTGGCCGTGCGCCGTGCCCACAAGCTGGACTCCCCGCTCTGCGATCGTTCGGGCTGCGCCGGCTTCCTGCTCTGTTCCGATCTCGTCGATGACGATGACCTCCGGCATGTGGTTCTCCACCGCCTCGATCATTACCGCGTACTGCTCCACCGCGGTACGCACCTGCATTCGGCGGGCGGATCCAATTCCAGGGTGCGGCACGTCTCCGTCGCCACCGATCTCGTTGGAGGTGTCCACGATGACGACGCGCTTCTCAACCTCGTCGGCAAGAACTCGCGCAACCTCGCGCAGCTTGGTCGTCTTGCCCACGCCCGGCTTGCCAAGTAGCAAGATTGACTGGCCCGACCTGACGATGTCGTCGATGATATCGATCGTGCCTTCGAGGGCCCGGCCGACGCGGCAGGTCAAACCAATGATCTTGCCCACGCGATTCCGGATTGCGGAAATACGGTGCAGGGTCCTCTCGATGCCGGCCCGGTTGTCGGAGCCGAACACGCCGATGCACTTTTCGACGTAGCCGATATCGTGTTCGGACACGACAACGTCGACCCAACGCTCCACGCGATCGTGATAGCGGGCTTCGGCAGGGCGGCCGTAGTCGAGCACAACCTCGACGAGAGAGTCTAAATCCTCGGCACGCTCGAGGCGCTCTCTCACAACAGCCGGAAGAACTTCAAGGAACTGGGTAAGTCCGTCGGTGTGAAGCGACATTTAATTTGTAAAGAGGGGCGGCTTTTTAGACCGCCCCGCACTTATATTGACGTCAATTTGCGAGCTTCGGCTCAGTTATGGGCCTACTTTCGCAAGAACCTCGAAATAGGCTACGCCTGATGCACTTCCTGAAGCACGATGTTCTTGGTGTAGGTCTTGCCCTTCGACCAGTACTTCACGCTAACCGTGTCGCCTGGCTTCTTGGGAATGAGCACCTTGTTCAGGTCGAACGTTCCCTCGATGAGCTGATCGTCCACCGCGAGGATCACATCGAACTTCTTGAGCCCGGCCTGAGCTGCGGCGCCCGTCGAGTCCATTACCACGATTCCGTGATTGGGCACGTCCTGTGCCCCGACTTGCTCGGCAAGGCCTGCCCGGAACTGCGGATAACTCAGTTGGCCCTCAAACTCCGGCCGATAAGTCACGCCAATGCCGCCGTACTTCGCATAGCCGAACTTCACGATGTCGCTAACCACCGATTTCACGCGGTCGACTGGGATGGCGAAGCCGATGCCGATGTTGCCGCCGTTGCTGCTCGCGATGGCCGAGTTGATGCCGATGAGCTGACCCTGCGAGTTGCAGAGCGCGCCACCCGAGTTGCCTTGGTTGATCGCAGCGTCCGTCTGGATCGCGTCGACCAGGCCCTGGCCGCCGACTGGCAAGTTGCGCTTCAGCGAGCTCACCACGCCAACGCTGACCGTGTTGTCGAATCCGAGGGGATTGCCGATGGCAAGCACCCACTGACCGACTTCCACGTCTTTGCTGGAGCCGATCTCCATGGGCACGAGGTCTTTGGCTGTGATCTGGATGACGGCGAGGTCCGAACGCGGGTCCGTTCCTAACACCTTCGCGTCAAACGAGCGCCGGTCGCCCAACCGGACCTGAACCTTCTTGGCGCCATAGACAACGTGGTTGTTCGTGACGATCAGGCCAGTGTCGGAAACGATGACGCCCGAGCCGGTGCCGCTCTTCGCTTCGACGACTTGGTCGCTGAAGAATCCCGCTGGACGGTCGTCGTAACGGTCCACGCTGACGACGGAAGGGCTTGCCTTTTTGGAGGCCGCCCGGAAGTCGAATGGAGCCGGCGTGACGCTGGCCGTCGTGGAATATCCCGCGTTAAACAGGTTGGAAGTGTCGGAGCGGGTCGTGAACGGCAGCGACTCTGGGTGCCGAACGAAGTAGTGGTCTGCCTGTAGGGCGCCGAACGCACCGGCAAAGGTGGCCAGCACGATGGCAATTGTAGATTTTCTCATTGGTTCCTTGCCTCTCTTGTTCTCATGAGGGATATAGCAATTTCTACGTGCGAAACGGTTCCCGAATTAGGACTTTCTAAGCCTCATTTACCCTGGGATAACTTGGCGAAGCAACCCGCAGGTTTCCCTTTTCAACTGAACTGCTATAGGATGGGTAACGTGACGATCTTAACGCGGTTCTCGAGGCGAGAAGAGAGCATTCCGCCGGCGTTGGAGCCGCTACGTCCCACCGC
>JAXDKF010000165.1:0-8377 GCA_034667265.1 Fimbriimonadaceae bacterium | reverse complement strand
CTACCTTCCTGAGCTGCAACGCGAGTTCCCGGCCTTGAGCTCCTTCGATCTCGAGAGTTGGTACAAGGCGATCAACAAAGTGGCGCCGAGTTACATCCGCGTCGAGGCCGACGAGGTCACGTACAACTTGCACACCCTCGTGCGCTTCGAGCTCGAGTGCGATCTGCTCACCAACGCCATGCAGGTGAAGGATCTACCCGAAGCTTGGAACGCGAAGTATCAGGAGTATCTAGGCGTCACGCCTCGCAACGATGCCGAAGGGTGTCTGCAGGATGTCCACTGGTCGGGCGGCAGCATCGGCTACTTCCCCACTTACACGATGGGCAACATCCTGAGCTACCAAATCTGGCGGGCGCTGCAGAAGGCAGTCGGCGACACAGATGCTTTGATGGCGAAGGGCGATTTCAAGCCGATCCTCGGGTGGCTGCGGGACAACGTCTACAGCCAGGGCCGCAAGTATCCGCCGAAGGAGCTCGTACAGCGTGTCACGGGCAAGCCGCTGGACGCGAGCGACTACCTCGATGGCCTTGGAGCGAAGTATCGCGAGGTCTACGGGATCTAACGTCATCGCCTGCGGCGATGATGTCTCTCAAGCGGACTACCGCTGCCTCCAGACGCCACCTGACGCGAATCTGTCTCTAACGACTCGCAGGTGTCTGGAGGCTAAGACACCGAAGAAATCCGAGCCCTGGCATATAGCTCAAGAGCTTAGCGAGTTGGCATCCTAGCGGGTCGCGGTTCGGCTCTTGAGGCATGGTCGCCCGCGCTCAAAACTTAAGCGTAGTGCTATTAGCCTCCAGACACCTGCGGGTCGTATGCGGCACTCTGCGTAGGGTGGCGTCTGGAGGCAGCGGATTACGGTCGGGGACAGCTGCAGGGGTCAGCTATCGGCGATGTGTCACGCCGGCAGGTGCTCGAGGAGGATCGGCCACTGGTCGTTTGCGAGTTCCTGAGGGCGGGCGGTTGGTTTGAAGCCGGAAGAAAGGATGACCTGCGTGGCGGCCTCGCGGTCCAGGTGGTAGCCCGCGACCAAGTTATTGACCAAGGTTTTGCGCGGCTGCGCAAACGAAAACCGGATCAGCTTGAATAAGGCATCGGCTTGCCCGGCGGGAACAGGCAACGTCCGGGGAGTGAACTCCAACACGGCGCTGTCCACCTTGGGAGGCGGCATGAACGCGCCCGCCGGCGCGTTCACCAACAGCCTGATCTCGAACTGCAGCTGCAGATAAACGGAAAGCGATCCACGCGCCGGAGTCTTGGGACCGGCAAGCACGCGCTCGGCCACCTCCTTCTGCATCATGAGCACCGCCTTGGAGTAGTGCTCGCGCGCCTCCGAGATCTTGGTCAGCAACGGCCCGGTGATGTAATAGGGAAGATTGGACACCAGCCCCCGCGGCTCCGGCAAGCCCTGCAACACAGAGCGCAAATCGGTCTTCAAGGCATCGATCTGAAGAACCTCGGCCTTAGGCGCGGACTCCTTCAAGGCTTCCACCATCCGCGCGTCCAACTCTATCGCAACAAGGCGCTCAGCGGACTCAGAAAGTGGAGCGGTGAGAACGCCCGGCCCGGGACCGATCTCCAGCACCCCGCGACACTCGGAGAAGGAAGAAACGATGGCCGACACGACCTTTTGAGAAACGAGAAAGTGCTGCCCCAGCCCCTTGCTCGCCCAAAGCCCGTGCCGACCTAAGAATGCTTTTAGCGTTGCCGCGTCCGCGAGGTTCAACGTCGCTTTTTGGCGCGCTTCACCTTTGCCGGAGCCACACCACGCGGCGGCGAAGCGAACACGTGAACGCGCACCTGCTTGCGGCCGAATCGGATGGCCTCGCCCCGACTGTTGTAACACAGGTCGATCCTGTTGCCCTTGATCGCGCCCCCTGTGTCACAAGCCTCGGCAAATCCGTAGCCCTCGACGAAGACCATTGTGCGCAGCGGGATCACTCGAGGATCGACGGCCACGCATCCGTAACCTGCCCATTTGCCCGTCGCGGTGCGACCCGTCGCGCCCGGACCAATCGTCGCAGGACTGGGATCATACGCAGACGCGGCCATGGTCAGGACCTTGCTGCGGCGAAAATATCCGCGGCTTGTGAGGTCGCCCGCTTTGCCCATCGCAAAGATCGTATCTTTCGGCTCCGTGCGCTCCGTGCTAACGAGCTCTTTCCCCACCAGCTTTCCATCCGTGTAAAGCATGCGGTAGGTTTTGACGACCTCTCCGGGCTGGCCATCCTGCGTCTTCACGCAACGTCCTGGTCCAACCAAACGACTGAATTCATAGTGGACGTCGAACGGGATCTTCGTAGATACCGTTCGAGTCTCTACTCGACACGTTTCAATTCCCCTTCCGCTCGCATGCGCCCCGAGCGCACACGCAAACAAAACTAGGGGTGCACTCACCCTCAGTGAGCAGTTGCGCATTTGGAACCTCCTCTTGCCTGGCTGCGGGCGGCATTGTACCGACGCGGGATTCTCAGTGTCAACAATGTGCAATGTGGGAAACGCTATGCGCTTCGCGTGTAAATGGTAAGTGGTAAATGGTAAATGGACGGAGGGTTTGAAGGTGTTCTTGCACGTTTGAGGCCGTGGCGGAAGCGGAAGCGATAGTGTGGATAACCTGGTGGAATGGCCGGGGCTCGATTGCCTGGTCCTAGTTGCCGAGAGCGAAAGTGTCTTACAATTAAGGCGTGACAACCCTGGCAATCCTGCTGATCTGCGTCATCGGGTTCATTGCGGTCTGCGCGGCCACCGCCGCCGCCGCCGGAGGACTGCAATCCCGCCCCGATCAGAACGAGTTCAAGGTAGGTGTCTCCGCCGGGATCATGCGTTGCCTTTCCATACTGCTCGGCAGCGTCGCCCTCTTTGGCGCGCTCGGCTCCGCCTCTTCCCTCTTCCACTTTCCGATCTATGGCGCGTGGTCGTCGATGATCCTTTATTACGGGATCACGGTGGGCGTCACCTATGTGTACAGCCTGGGAATCGGCAAGGCTGTGAGCAACTCTGTGCTCGCGGGCATCGTCATGCTGGCGACGAGCCTCGTTGCCACGTTGGCGTGGTCGTTCTTGATGAGCTGGAGCTACCGAGATCTGGCCGCACCCGGGTTTTCTATCAACTGGGTGGGCTACGTGCTTTCGTTTGTTGCGATGATCGCCGGTATCAGCGCGGCGCGAAAGTAGCTCAGCTTCCTTCGATGGGGATCTCCGAGACCGGACACGGCGAGCCTTCACTGGTCGTGATCAATGCCTTGCCGTCCAGCGTGTACGTGATCGCCTCTCCCTGAAACTCGAGGTTGGTGGGGACGTTCACGAAGCTCTTCTCGAACCAGTGCATCGGATCGTCACCGGGAAACTCATAGCCGGCGAAGTACGTTCTCAGCACCACGTGCTTTCCGTCTTGCGACCAGGCACCGCCTGTAATTAGCTTCCCGGCACGCATGTTGGAATCGATGCTGATGTCTCCGATCTTCTTCAGGACGTAGGCGCCGCTTCTTCTTGGCCGGGGTAGGTAGTAGATGCCCTGCGGGTGGAGCGAGGCTTTGGTGACAATGGTGATGTCGCCCGTGCTTGGGTGGACGAGTAGCGTCTCCGCGTTGTGCGGCTCATCCGGGTAGGTCAGCGTGTAGGTCTGGTCCACGCGCGCTTTGGACCCTGTTGGTTCCGCGACACGATAAACGGTGATGCTCTGTCGTCGTCCGGCGTTGTCCCCAATGTCGCCTATGAATAGATAGGGCTTCCCGCCCAGAGTGGCCGACGCCATATCTTCCCAATCCAGGTTCTTCGCGTCGCGAAGCTTGTACTCCTTGAGGATCTTGCCCGACCGAACGAACTTGAAGAAGCGCGGCGAGTCCCCGCTGTCGTTGTGGGTGTAGAACGCGTTGGCGTCGAGTTGGCTAGGCGCGACACCCGAGCTTTCTTTGAGCCTCGAGTCCTTGATGGTGACGAGGACATGTGGACTCGCGAAGGACCGCTGTCTTGCTTCACCCATTGAGGAGCGGCATTGAAAGCCGGCGGCGCCAAGCGCGACAACCAGAATGCCGAGCGGCCAACGTGGTCGGGAGCGGGTTCTTCGGCCTTCCATAGCTGCAGAGATGCTCCGTGCCTCAGGAGCCAAATTCTTCGACCTTCGAAGTCTCGACCAATCTTAGCTCCTGAGGCTAGGACGTCCAACTTTTAGCCTCAGGAGCTAAGTCGGAAACCTTCCGAGCTAATGCCTATGCGGCTCCTGAGGCATGGCAGCGCGAGGCTTAGACGCTCGAACTGTAACGTCAGGAGCTCAGGCCGCCGATACACTAGCCGCGCCTCTCGCCGCCTGAATGAAATCTCGCATCAGAAACGCCGACTTCACGCCCGGGGTCTCCTCGACCCCCGAGCTCACGTCCACCGCATAGGGCCTCACCCGTTCGACCGCCTCGGCCACGTTGTCCGGATTCAGACCCCCGGCGAGGATCACCGGCACCGGGCACCTCTGCACAAACTCAGCCGCAAAGTCCAAATCGAGCTTGACTCCCGTTCCGCCCCTCTGCTCCGGGTGGTGCGCTTCGATCAGCACGCCTCTCACCGGGAACGTGCGGCGATTTCGCAGATGGATGCGAGCCGCGTCCAAAGCCATAGCGGCAGTGGTGCTGGTGTCGAAGCGCAGCGTCATGATGCCCGCGGGCAACACTCCACCCGATTGCGCGGCGCTTCCCTCCTGCTCAAACTGCACGGCTTGGAAACCTGGATAGAGCGTGTTGACCTCGCCATACACGGCAACGGCAAACGCATATGGAGGCAGAGAGCCCACGAACTTGGCAATGTCTGTGTTGTCGCCCACGTAGCGGAAGCTGGATGGCTCATAGACGAAACCGAACGCGTCCGCGCCAAGCTCCAGCGCCATTTCCGCATCCGCCCTTCTCGTCAGTCCGCAGATCTTTACCTTCGTCACCAGCCCATCACCTCCCGAACCTTACTCTCCACATCCGGCGCCGCGCAGAACGTCGTTCCGATCAGCACCGCCTTGGCTCCGGCGCGCCTCACCCGCTCGACATCTTTTTGCGTTTCCAAAGCGCTTTCGCTCACCGCAAACGCCTGGTCAGCAATCATGGACAGAATCTTGTCTGAAGTTTCAAGGCTTGTCTGAAACGTGGCGAGGTCTCGGTTGTTGACGCCGATGAAATGGCAACCTAATTCTATGGCGATCTGCGCCTCTTGATCGGTGTGAACTTCCACGAGCACGTCCATTCCAAGCTCTCGCGCCAGGCTATGGAACTCCACGATTTGCATCATCTCCAGACCCGCGACGATCAACAGGATCGCGTCGGCCCCCCAGGTTCGAGATTCGTAAATCTGATACTCGTCGAGGATAAAATCCTTTCTGAGAACCGGCAGCTTGGTGGCCGCCCGAGCCTCTCCAAGATATTCGGGCCTGCCATGGAAATGCGGCTTGTCGGTTAGTACGCTTAATGCGTGGGCGCCCGCCCGCTCGTAGGCTTTCGCGATCTCCACCGGATGGAAATCCTCTCGGATCAAGCCTTTCGATGGGCTTGCTTTCTTAACCTCGGCGATCAAGCCCATCTGTGGAGCGGCGGCTTGAAGCGCAGTGAGAAAGCCCCGAGGAGGTTCTGCGTCTCCTGCCTGTGCCCGGATCTGTTCGAGAGGCATAAGCTGTTTCGCTTCCTCGACTTCCGCGCGCTTGGTTTCGAAGATGCGCGCCAGAGCGCTCACTGCGCCTGGCTCTCTTCGATGTACTGGTCCAAGCGCTGCCTCGCCGCGCCGCTAGCGACCACTTCCCTTGCCAATTCGGTCGCTGACTTCCTTTCCGGTGCGAGGCCCGCGATCCAGATCGCGCAGGCGGCGCTTGGCAGCGTCGCGGTGCATCTCATGGAGTCGACGTTGGTAATCGCATCGCGCAGCCGCTCGGCGTTCTCTTCCGAGCTGGAGCCCGGCTGGATCACCGCGCGGTCAACCGGCTCGATGCCAAATCCATGCGGAGTGAAGATGCCTTCCGTCAGCTCTCCGTCCCACAGGAGCGCAAAACGCGTCGGGGCACACGGGGAGATCTCGTCGAGGCCGTCTTCGCCGTGGGCGATCAACGCCCGCTGCGTGCCCAGCAACATGAGCGCCTCGGCCATGGGAAAAGCGAGTGCGTGATCGTACACTCCTACCAACTGCCGCAACGCCCCCGCGGGATTTGCTAAAGGGCCAAGCTGATTGAACACCGTGCGAAAGCCAAGATCGCGCCGTGCCTGGCCCACGTGCCGCATGCCGGGATGATGCGCAGGCGCGAAGAAGAACGCCAACCCCACACTTCCCAACATCCTTAGCGACACTTCCCACGTGGGCTGGATCTTGGCTCCCAACGCTTCAAGAACATCGGCGCTTCCAACCCGGCTGGTGACACCTCGGTTGCCGTGCTTTGCGATCCTCACTCCGGCGGCAGCGGCTATAAACGACGAGGCGGTCGAGATGTTAAAAGTTGGCGCGCCGCCGCCGGTACCGCACGTGTCGACCAAGTTGTCGTAGGGATGCGGAAGGGTCGTGGCGTTGTCGCGGAGCACGGAGGCAAACGCGGCTAGCTCGATGGCCGTCGCCGTCTTGACGCGCATTGCGGTGCAGGCGGCGCCGATCTGAGCGTCGGTCGCCTCGCCGCTCGTCATGTAACACATGAGCGCCTTGGCCTGCTCGGAATCGAGGTTCTGCCCCTGCAGCAGGGGCTCCATCATGGATGGGAAAGACATCTGCATCCAGTGTACTGGCGCAGCTAGCGGCTCTCCAACCACTCGACAACCGGAATCAGTCCCCTCTCCAAGCTGAGCCGCATCCGGCGGCAGGCCTCGTCCAGATCGCCCTTACGCAGAGCGTCCACGATCTTCTGCTTGCTCTGGGACGACGACGCAACGATCCGCGCCTGGCTCATGGCCGCCAGCTCGTACCTCCGCGTCTTCAACATGAACTGGTGGATCAGCGCGATCAGCGCCTGGTTAGGGCAGTTCCGCCACGCGGCCATGAACCACTCGTCGTCTAGGCGGATCGATTCCAGAACGTCGGTGGACTTCCGCAGTGCGTCGGTCAGCTCCTGCAGCTCCTGCAGCTCCTCCTTGCTTGGCAAACCCGAGAGCCGCAGCGCCTCCGCGTCCAGCACCGGACGGATCATGTAGATGTCCTGGGCCTCCTCGATCGTGAGCTCCCGAACAAAGAACCCTCGCCGTGGGATCTGCACGATCGCACCCTCGGACACTAAGCTCGACAACGCCTCGCGCAGAGGCGTCCTGCTCACGCCCATCTCCCGGGCGAGGTGCACTTCGTTGATCGCGCTCCCCGCCGCAAGGCGTCCATCCACGATCATCTCCCGCAACTTCATCGCGAGGTCGTGGCTGATATTCGGGCGAACCGCCGGAGTAGTCAGTTGGCCACCGCCGGCAAGACGTAGTTCGGAAAGAATTCCTGCTGCATTTTGAAGGTCGCGCTGCTGGCGTAGTTGCCCCCAAACGCGACGAATGCAATGTCGAGCTCAGGGATGAACATGGATATCTGCCCGCCGTTTCCGCCCGCAAAATACGCCTTGACCTTCCGTCCCTGGAACGGATACTCGATCATCCACCACAGATACCCATACTTCGCGGTGCCAAGCGTGTAACGAGCTTCCATCGACTTTCGAACGTAGTCCTCGGTGATGATCTCCTTGCCGTTCCACTTCCCTTTGTTGAGCATGAGCTGGCTGAGCTTCAGGAAATCTCTCGGCAATATGTACACGCCGCCCCCCATGTAGGCGTCGCCGGTCGGCATCATCGGCAAGTAGTACCGATCGATTCCGAGCGGCTTCGCGAAATTCTCGCGAAGAAAATCCGGAAGCCATGTTTTTGTCTGCTTCGAGATCGCACCCCCGACAAGGTTCGCTTGCATGCTCGCGTACTCCGCTTTTTCGCCCGGCTTGTAAGCCATGGGCAGCTCCAGGGTGACGTGGTACCAATCCAGGTCCTTTTTCTGATTCTGGACGGCGTCCTCGTTGCCCCGCGATTCGTCGAGGCGATCGATCGCATCGAGGCCAGAGCTCATGTTGAGCAGATTCTCGATCGTGATCTGCTGTTTCTGAGGGTCCAGTCCTTCTGGGAATTGGCCGCCGTTCATCACTTTATAGACCGGAGTGTCGGGACGAAACGAAGGATCTTTCCTCATCGCGATTCCCGCGAGCACCGACGTAATGCTCTTGGCTGCCGACCGGGTGTCGTGCGGCCGATCGGTTGAATGGCCGTGGAAATATTCCTCCAGCACAAGCTTTCCGTGCCTGGCGAGGAGCACCGCGTGAATTTGAGGATCGGCGAGCTTTTCATCCGGGAGGTCGATCATCGCCTGCACGAACTTTTCGAGCGCCGGACGGCTCATGCCCACTTCCTCTGGGGTGG
>JAXDKF010000164.1:0-4284 GCA_034667265.1 Fimbriimonadaceae bacterium | reverse complement strand
GATGTGGGTGGCTCAGCAACGGTTCCGCGGGCTCATCGGCATCCGCGGGAAGCTTTACGACGTGGCGGCGTCGATGTTGATTACGGCGGAGCTGGGCGCGGAGGTCACTTACATCGACGGGTCCGCGATCGACGTGTCGGAGCTTGCGACGGGCGTCACCATCCCGATGCCGTACACGTTCCTTCCGAAGGGGGCGGGGCCGCTGTTGTGGTGACTCGGTGTTACGGTGTTACGGTGTTACGGTGTTACGGTGTTGCGGTGGTGAACGGAGATCGGATGCCTCAGGAGCCGTACCGCACCCGTTTGTAAAAGCTCCCGCCCCAGCTCCCGAGGCTAAAACGCGGGCTGGCACCTGTAGCCTCAGGAGCTCAGTTCGTACGCGCCCGTGATAGTGTGGAATGCGGCTCCTGAGGCATGCCACGGACAACCTATCAGTAGAGCAGGTCTTTCAGAGTGCGGGCGCGGGAGGGATCTTTGAGCTTCTTGAGGCTCTTCTGCTCGATCTGGCGGATGCGCTCGCGGGTGACTTGCAGGCACTGCGCGACCTCTTCCAAGGTGTGCGGCCGGCCGTCCATAAGACCAAACCGTAGGACGATCACTCGCCGCTCGCGGGGCGACAGCGTCGCTAATACGTCTTCGATCTTCCTGCGAACGTACCCTTGAAGAGCGATGTCCGCGGGGCTGTCCTTGGTGTCCACGAGGAACTCTCCAAGCGACGCCTCTTCCCCCTCGCCGACCGGAGTCTCCAGCGAAAGCGGCTCGGACAGCGCGCGAAGAACTTCTTGGACCCGCTCGGCGGTCATGTTCAGCGCCTCGCCAAGCTCCGCGTAGGTGGCGTCGCGTCCGCGCTCCTGTTGGATGAGACCGGCCATCCGCATCATGCGGCTCAGCGCCTCTTGCGCGTGAACGGGGACTCGGATCGTGCGGCCGTGGTCGCTGATGGCGCGAGAGATGGCCTGACGCACCCACCACGTGGCGTAAGTGCTAAAGCGGAAACCGCGCTCGGGATCGAACTTCTCCACTGCGCGAATCAAGCCCATATTCCCCTCCTGGATGAGGTCCTGGAAAGAAAGACCGCGGTTTACAAATCGTTTGGCGATGCTGACGACGAGGCGAAGATTGGCTTCGATGAGCATCAGCTTGCACTCCTCGCAGCCGGCGCAGGCGTGCCGGGAAATAGCGAGCTCTTGCTCTGCGTTCAGTAGAGAAATTCTTCCAATTCTCTTCAGCCAAGTGCGAACGGAATCGTCGATTGCAAGCGTCTCAGTATCGAACGAACGCGTCGGGGAGAGAGTTTCGGAGGCGGCGGCCTTCGCCCTAGGTTTTACCGAACCCACCGGGCATACTCCGATCATGCCGGTTGGTGCCGGATCGTAATGCGGGTCCATCGATGCCGCTGTGCTTGCCATTAGCTGGGAATAAGCCCCTCGGGCTTGGGGCTGCTGTACATAGTATCAAACGTTTTCGGCAATGCCAAAAAAGAAAATGATTTACTGCCGGCTGACTCTAAATAGTTTCCGCAGTCATCCAAGATAGTCCATAGGACCCCTTTTCCGGGGCGTTGTATCGCTACAGTTGCAGTTTTTGTGCCTATTGCGACTGCTTTGGCGGGCCTTCACAAACCTGATGGGTATTCCAGGCGCGTGAACCAGGCGGCCCTAGTAGCCCTTCGGGTTGTTGATCTCGCGAAGGCGGCGGTTCCTGTCCATGAGGGCCGCGTCGTCAAGCTTCGTTCCCTTTTCGCGGTTCAGCTCGCGGGCTTTGAGCTTGCGCCTGAGGAGGGACACGGTGTCCTCGACTACTTCTAGGGGTACAGGTACCGGCTGGGTGGTGAGCTCGAGCTCCGCGATCAAATCAGCGGCCTCCGTTTCGAGCAAGTGCAGCCATCCCGAAGGCGGGCCCGAGGGCGGCTCTGTGAACGCGCGCCGCATAGCGAGCGCAAGCTCAGCCGCCTGGGTGGTCTCGAAGAGATCGCTTTCTCGCAAGACCTCGAAGATATGCGAGCGATGGTGATCTCCCTTTAAGAACGCGTAGAACAGCACCCTCTCAGCCGGGGTCATCACCAGCGACGTAGTCATTCGAACCGCGGCGCGATTCGGAGCCCTGGTTCTGGTCTTGGATTTGCGAAGAGCGTCCACGTCGGCTCGCAGGCTCTTTTCCGCGGCGACCGCGTCTCGGAGCTGCGGGTGGACCAGTGCGAGCTTCATGATGGAGATCTGGACCTCACGATCTGTTGGGGCGGCGGCGATGACCTGGATAGCTTCGGTCCAGAAATCGTCTTGCTCCACTCCGATGCGTCGCTTGAGCAGCTCGAGCCGGTACTCCGTTGGAGTGAGCAAATTGCCCACTGCTTTCTGAAGCGCACCGGGCCCTTCCTTGCGCAAGAGGGTGTCCGGATCCTCGCCCTGGGCAAGGAGGCAGATGCGAACCTTCAAGCCTTCCGGCTCCAGAACTTCGATGGCGCGTTCCGCCGCTTTCTGACCGGCGGAGTCGCTGTCGTAGAGCACGATGACCCCCTCACACCAACGCCTCAGCACCTTGGCGTGGTCTTCTGTAAGCGCGGTACCAAGAGAAGCGACCGCGGTAGTGACGCCCGCTTGATGGCATGCGATCACATCGAGATAACCCTCGACGAGCACGGCCTTGCGATCCTTTGCGATCTTGTCCTTAGCTCGATGCAAGCCGTAAAGGATTCGGCTCTTTTTGAACAGCGGCGTGTCTCCGCTGTTAACGTATTTGGGATGGCCGTCGCCGAGAAGGCGCCCGCCAAATGCGACGAGCTCGCCGCGCTCATCCCGGATGGGAAACATGAGCCGTCCGCGAAACTTGTCGAAGTAGCCGCCGCTGCTGTCTTCGTCGACGAGGAACAGCGCACGGCATTCCGACAATGCGTGCCCCTTCTTTCTGAGGAGAGCCGCGAGGGCGGAGCCCTCGTCTGGCGCGTAGCCGACCTCCCACGTCTGGAGGGTCTGCTCGTCCATGCCCCTTCGCTCGCAATACGCTTTGGCGTCGGTGTGCTTGGCAAGCTGAGCCTTAAAGAACGAGAGCGCCTCCGACATTGCTTCTTGCTGCTCGGCTCGCTTGGAAGGCTCGACCGACCGATGGTTCTTCGGCAGTTCTACGCCGGCATGGGCAGCGAGGAATTTCAGCGCCTCGACGAACTCCATGTTTTGGGTCTTCATGACCCAGGTGAAAGCGTCGCCGTGCTCGCCGCATGCCCAGCAGCGATAGCGCCCCAAGGAGGGCGAAACTTGAAAAGAGGGGTTCTTATCGTCATGGAAGGGGCAGAGCCCCTTCCAATCCTTGCCTGCGCGCTTGAGCGCCACTCTCTGGCCGACAAGCTCGACGATATCGACCCTCGCTCGGATCTCGTCAGTAACTTCGGCCAAGGGTTCTTAGGTCTTGCCTGCCGCGACCACGATGGCGGTAACTACGTGCGGCTTGTCCAGTCCGAGCCGGTTCAGACGGAACGCGACCTTATCGCGGACGAGATAGCGCATCACGATCGTGTCTCCACTGATCTGGTAGCCCTCGGGCACGAGATAGCGCTCCATGACTTCCTTGAAGGAGTCGCCGAATCCGATCCCTCGGCGGGTGCGAACCTTTGGATTGGCGAGGCCCATGGCCTCGATCTGCACGACTCTGTTGTTCTTGTCGAGGATGAAGCCGTACCGGCAGCCGTTGCGATTGTAGGTCCAGCGGATGTATTGCTGGGCCGCGCCGGCAACTGCGCCGCCTCCGCGGGAGCCGCCACCACCGCCGCCGCCGTTCTTGCCGCCGCGTATGGGCGCTTCGCCGCCGCCGTCACCGCCCACGCCTGCTTGGCGCAGATCGGTCGATCCGTTCTGAAGAAGCATTTCGTCGCCAAAATCATAAGGTGCGTTGAACTCGGCGCCGCCACCACCGCCACCGCCGCCGCCAGATCCAAACTTGCCTCCGCGACCGCCGCCTGGCGCTCCGCCCGCAGCCCCACCGCCGCCTCCGCCGCCGCCCGCTCCGATGGGCAGGATCTGGTCTGGGTTGCCGTAGACCTGGAGCAGCCTCATGCCGGTGTCATACAGCTTGATGCCGACTAGGCCGGTCTCGCCATGCGTTACTTTGCCTTGGGTGAATCCGGGCGCGACAAGAAAGCTGAGCGCGGCCCCGAATACTAACAGGCTAATCCACTTCGTTTTCAATGCTCCTCCGCTTCGAACCGGCTGGGAATCTCCGTTCGGTCCGATTACTGGTTCGTATATATAGAACGTCTACGCTAGGCGTGAGGTCACGTCCTTGTGCCAATTT
>JAXDKF010000163.1:0-3980 GCA_034667265.1 Fimbriimonadaceae bacterium | reverse complement strand
AGGGTCTTGGGTCAGGTTGGTGAAGACCGCGGCGTCGAACTCGATCCCGTCGGCGCGATGTTCTGTGAGCGCGTGGCTGCTCACTTCCATCGCCAGCGCATCCGCGCCATCGCGCACGCATTCCGCGATCAGGTTGTTGATCTCGACAGGCAGCGGAGTCGTGTTCTCGAGAAGGCTCGAGCCCGCCGGCGTTTGAATTCCAAGAGTGCCGATGTAAGCCGGACTGCGTCCCACCGCAGCGAGCATGTCCCGCAGAACCCAGGCCGTCGTCGTCTTGCCGTTGGTGCCCGTCACGCCGACAACCAGCATGTTCTGCGTGAGGTTGCCGTGAAATTCCTTCGCGATTCTCCAGATCAGCTCCGTGAATTCGCCATTCTCTAGGCCGGCCCAGAAGCACGCAACGCCTAAGTCACCAGCCATAACGAAGCCCGCTTCCGAGTGCGCCAGAACAGCGGTAGCTCCAGCCTCAACCGCTTGGGGAATGAACGCGTGACTCTCCACGTTCTTGCCTGGCATGCACACAAAAAGGGCGCCGGGCTGCACTTGGCGGGAGTCCGAGACGATCGAGGAGATCTCCGCGTCTCCGGTCAAGGCCCTTGGAGCGGTTCCCGAGCGTTGGATGAGCTCGGAAACCAGCATTATCCGGGCCCTTTCGCTTGGGGTTTAGCGGCGTGGGCGTGGCTGGGTGGCGGGGCAAGTCGCGGCTGGCCATCGGCGGCCGAGTGGCCATTGCCTTCCGTCGGCGGGATCGCGAACCGGCGGATCGATGCTTGGGCAAGCTCCTTGAACACAGGACCCGCGACCGAGGCGCCGTAGAAGGAGCCGGCGGTCGGGTGGTCGACCATCACGAGGATCGAGACCTTGGGATGTTGCGCGGGTACGAAACCTATAAAGTTAGCTACGTGCCCAGCGCCTCCGCCAACGCGTCCAGTGATAGGATCGCGGCGCTGAGCCGTACCGGTTTTGCCCGCCAACCGATAGCCGGGGATGCGCAGGCCCTTTCCAGTCCCTTCGTCGCTCTCCACGACGGCTTCCATGCACTGGAGAACCGTGTTGGCAGATTCCGGCGAAACGACCTGAGCGGCTTGCTCCGGCGGGATCACCTGCGTCCCGATCCTGCTGATGAGCCGCGGGAACATGAGCTTTCCATCGTTAGCGATCATCGAGAAGGCGCCGGCTAGCGCGGCAGGCGTCACGTTGATCGATTGCCCAAAACCCACAAGAGCGAGCTGGAGCTTCTTGGCGGTTTCCTTGTAGTTGAACTGTCCGGTGACTTCGCCCGGCAGACCGATGCCTGGCTTCTCCATCAATCCGAGGTCCTCAAAGTAACCCACGAAATCGTCATAGCCCACCCTGCGAGACCATCGCGAGGCGGTGACGTTGCAGCTTTCGGCTATCGCGTCGGTGATGTTGATGTTGCCGTGCACCTCGTGCCTGTCGCAGGTAAACGTCTTCCTTCCAACAGTTTCTTGTCCCACGCACTTGAAGTGCTCGTCTGGCTGGATCGCTCCCGAGTCGAGCGCTTTCGCCAGAGTTAGCACTTTGAACATCGATCCCGGCTCGAGCACGGCTTGAACAGCGGGATTCAAATCGCGAGCGACCGACATACCGAGACCCTTGCCCCCTTCGACCGAAGGATCGAAGGTCGGCCAGTTGGCCATTGCGAGGATGTCGCCGGTGGTTGGATCCATGATGATCGCAACGCCCTGGTCCGCTTTATTGGTTTCGACCGCCTTTCTTATCGCGCGGGACGCCGCTTGTTGCAGGTCATAGTCGATGGTGGTCTGAATGTCGACTCCATCGGTCTTGGGGATGCTGCTCTTCTTGTCGATAAGCATTGGAAGGAACGCGCCGGTCCGATCGACGAAGCCGACTGTTACTCCATCCTTCCCGGCCAAGGCAGTGTTTTGGCTCGCCTCCATTCCGGCAATCGGATCCTTATCCCTAATCTGGCCAACAATGCCAGCCGCCGACTCGGCTAATGCGTAAGCACGGAGACCGCTCCGGGGGATCGCAAGGCCGTTGGCACGCCAGTCAGACTTCACCTTCTTGACCTTCGCGGATTGCGCGGCACTGAGCGGCAAACGCCACTCGCGACTGCCCTTTCCGGCAAGCGCCAACTCGCGAAACTCGGTCGCCGGAATTCCGGTGGCCTCGGCTAGGTCCGCAAAGAATCCTTCGCTGTGCGGCACGCGCTCGAAGTTGACTTGCAGCACGTAGCTGTCCTCATCCTGAGCGAGAGGCCGTCCGTCGGATGCCAGGATCCGGCCACGATTCGCGTAACTTGGCACGCTCAGCTCGAACTTCTTGCTGTCGCGCGCACGCGCGAGAACGTCTCCCCTGCGGAAGACCTGCACGCTGGCCTGGCTGTATGCGGCCAGGCCAATGAGACCCATAAAGCTGTACGTCGCCAGCTTCATCCTGTCTTCGAAGATCGAGCCGGGCATGTTAATTCACTCCGGTTTTGCGAGCGGTTTGATCGGCGGGCGTAAATCCATTCGTCACGGCCCACTGCTCGATGCTGCTCGAGCTGGTGAGCGCTTGAACACGCAAGCGCAGCGCGGAGATCTCTCCGGATGCGGCGCGGGCTCGTTGGGCGGCACGGATCCCGTCGCGCCGGGCCTTCTCAACCATGACTTGGCCGGCGAGACTGAATGCGCTGAAGGTCACCGCGGTAACCCCGACAAAGCAAACGCAACTCGATAGAAGTGAAGAATTGCGCTTCTGGACTTGAGCTTTCTTGCCAACCTTTCGGGGCTGGACCCGAGGCCGCGGGAGTTCGATGATGACTGGTCGTGGCGCAGGCGTGGGAACGCGGGGCCTTGGCCGGGCTCTCGGCGCCGGCTCGACGATAGGTTCTAGTACGGGTAATGCACTCATCCTGAGTTGTTGCTCCTGGTGGAACTCCCGATCCATCCTTGGATCGAGGTTTCGGTTTAGTTATATTGCCATCAAGTTTGCATCAATTCCTGCCTCTTTATGGCTCTTAATTTTGCGCTTCTACTGCGCGGATTGTTAAGGGTCTCTTCTTGCGTTGCGACCCTTGGCTTTCGGCTCAACTCTTCATAGCCTTGTCGAGCCAAATCTTTAAATGTGTGCTTCACTATCCGGTCTTCTCCTGAGTGATAGCTAAGCACCGCCAAAACGCCTCCTTCCTTAAGCGACGCGGCAGCGTCGCGCAAAGCTTCCTCAAGACCTTCTAATTCTTGGTTCGCGGCGATGCGGACGGCCTGGAAGGTTCGGGTTGCGGGATGGATGCGCTTGTCTCTTGCGCCGGCGGGAATCGCGGCGAGGACGCAGTCGACTAGATCCTGCGTCGTTCTCAAAGGCTTATCTTTGCGCGTCTCAACGATCTTGCGAGCGATCGCGACCGCCCATCTCTCGTCGCCGAAGTCTTTGAGCATCTCCGAGATTTGATGCGTGGACATCCGATTGAGAAGCGCAGATGCGGGCTCGCCCCTGGTGCGATCCATGCGCATGTCCAGGGGTCCCGGAGTTTGAAAGGAAAAGCCGCGCGCGGGGTCGTCCACCTGGGCGCTGTTGAGCCCCAAATCGAGAAGAATGCCGTCGGCTTGTTTGCCGAGCTCTTCCATTACTGATGAAATTTGACGAAAGTCTCGATGCAGAAGTTGTATGTCAGCGCCTTCGGGTTTACCAATTCTGCGAGTGGCTTCCGCGAGCATTTGCTCATCCCAATCCAGGCCGACGAGCGTGCCACCGGGCCGGATGCGATCCAGAAACCTTAGGCTGTGGCCGCCGAGGCCAAGAGTTCCGTCCACCACCGTAGCACCCGGTTTGAGAGGCAATGCCTCGAGGATCTCTTGGATCATCACCGGGTCGTGCCGCACGAATCGCACGATACCGCCCCTCAAGGCACGGAAGGAAATGACGCCAAAGCCCTTGCTGCGCCGCGGTTCGATGGTTGGACCTTGAAGTCGGAGAGTCAGGCTCATCAGGCCACTTCCCGGCCGGTCATTTGG
>JAXDKF010000162.1:0-8328 GCA_034667265.1 Fimbriimonadaceae bacterium | reverse complement strand
TGTCGGGCTTGTTGTCCGAGTTGAAATCCCCGAACCGGATCGTTTGAGGACCTCGGATGGTTCCTGACCCCGGCGGATCGGCGATTCGGAACCCGGAAGCCTGCGTCCAAGCGATCTGGGAATGGCTAACAGTGACGAAACTCGAGATCACGGCAAGCGCCGCAAACAATCGCAATCGCATGAGATCCTCTCCAAGGGGTGAGCACAAACTTAGCCACCCAGCGCAAATAACTCGTTTGAGTGTAATGCAGTTGCCAGGTTCTGGCGAGAGCCTTTCTTGCTGACTTGGTGTCGGATCGCTGCTGGGAACTTGAGCTCCTCCGCTGCAACACCCCTAGATTGCGCGTCCCTGGCGGCGATTTACGACTTACGACTTACGATTTACGACTCACGTCCGCGTCCCCTGCGACGGCCAGCACTTGCTCGTACGTCAGCGCTCGTCCTTCCTCGAAGGCCTTGCGAAACTCCACGTCGCCGCCGTTGCCCATCGCCATCATTCGGTCGTGGAGGTTCTTATCGATCGGATCGAGCGGGATGCCCTTCTGCGAGCGGCGCTCTTCCGCATGCCCCATGAGAAGGCCGGCGCGGCGGAACTCGCCCTGTTTCACAAACACGTACCCGAGGCCCGTGAAACCGCTCGCGGCCAGGAGCGTCGCCTCGGGGGTGTTTCGAAACACGTCGATGTTTGAGCGGAAGCTTCGCTCGGCTGCCTCGAGATCGCCGCGCTCGATACTCACCGAGCCCAAGTTGTAGAGGTCGATCGTGCGCCGGACCGGGTCCGCTGCGAGAGCCAAAGCGCGTTCGTAGGAGCGCTGGGCCTCTTCCAGATCTCCCTGGGCCCGCTCGGCTTCGCCCAAGTGGCTGTAACCGGTGGCCATGTCGTTCTTGAAGCCATTCCGCTCCGCGATCTCAATAGCCTCGAGCGCGCGCCGGCGTGACTCTTTCCAATCGTGGACCCACGCGCCGTGCCATGAGAGCAACAGAAGCGCATCCGCCTTTGCCGCAGGGATATCGGTGGTTTCCAGGTCGGCTAGCGCCCGCAGAAGAAGAGGCTCGGCGAGCTCCGGCGCGCCCGTTCGCAGGTGGACTTGCGCCAGGCGGATGCGCGCCCAAATGTGGTCCGCATCGCTCGCGTCCGGCGCGGTATCCAACGCGCGGGTGAGCTCATGGATGGCCTCTCCCGGATAGACGCGAAACCACGTCCGCGCGAGGCAAGTCATCAGGTTCAGTTGCAACGCCGGATCGGCGCCGGCTGCATAGTCGACGGCCGCGCGGAAGTTGTCGCTCTCCGCCTCGAACAGGGGCAGGTTCTTGGTCATTTCCCGGCGCTGGTCGTTCTCTAACATCCCGCACGCGACCGCTTGAAAATAGTGGAAATGCTTGAGCCGGATCTCTTGCTGCTCGGCCTCCAGCCGCTCGGCCGCGAACGCGCGCACGGTCTCGGTCAGGTGATACCGGCCGGTTTGCGGGTCCATCGCAACCATCGACCGCTCAACCAGGTTGGTGTGTAGGTCGTGGACGTCGTACGGGTCGAGCTTGGCCGACATTGGCTTCACGATACAGGATTCGCGGGGCGTGATGCAGGATGCAGGATGCGGGATCCAAACTCACCTACCCAGGATTGTCGTCCTGTGCAACACGAAAGGCTCTACGCACCCATCCCGAACCCCATGTTGCCCGCCTTACTGATGTTTCCGGCGATGTCTCGATACTGGATGAAGCTGGCTTCAGTGAAGACGGCATTCTGCCAGAACGGCGGACGTTCGAGTAGTTGCCATACAGCCCGCCTTGTTGGCCCTTGTAGGTCTGCGGAAAGACCGTATCGGCCAACGGGATCTGGGCAACAGCGCCTGCAGCTAGGGCGAGAGTGGCGAACAGGATCGAAAGAGATCGTTTCTAATTACATCTCCAGAGAAACTCGAGTGTGTTTGAGTATAAGGGATTGCGTACATCGATGCAAGCACGTACACCTGACCATCAAGAATAACGCCCGCGACGGCTGATTACTTGGAAGCGTCTGAGCCCTAGGTCTCACTCTTGCCAGCGCTTGATGACTATACGCTACGTTCCGCAAGAGACCTCTGGACATTCTAACCCAGCTACATCACCATCTCGGCTTGGCCGGTCTCATCGGTTACAGGAGCGTCAAGAACCGCGACTTTACCTCGCTGCATTTCCAAAAGAATTCCTCCAACTTCTTCTGCTACGGCACTGACCAAATGCTGTACGCGGGGGTAGACGTCCGCTCCTATGTCCCGTGCGAGCTTCTTCTGGGTCTTCGACGATACCCGCAAATTTGCTATCATCATACAACTCATCAAAATCGCCAGCAACAGTCTGTCGTCATCTGGGCGGAAGTCATGTATCGCGGATTTTGCTTCATCAAGCAAACCCGCTTCCAACAATGCAACGAGGCGCCAAAACTCTCGCATCTCCTGTATCGGATCGAGCTTATTCTTCTCAACGTCTAAGCCTTTGCGTTTTGTCTTATATGGCAGCAAGGATGTTGATAACTCCGTGGCCACAGCTTCCCTTCCCACTAAATAATAGTAAATAAAACCGCTAAGGGGCAGCCGCTGATCTCCTTGACTGTCTAGATACGCTCGGAACGACTTGGACAGAACATCGACCACCCAGTTGAGGGTTGCGATCTTTTCCTCCTCGTCAGCAAAATACGCGCTCTGAAGAGCGAGCCCAATAGCCACCGCTGTTGTAAAAGCCGCGCGCCACTCCCCCGGCAAGGGGTGCTCGGTTAATCTGATAACGCCCGCGTGTCGCCTAGGATCGTCACCGAAGAAGAACATGATCGGCCGTGTCCACCATTCGTCCTGCAACCTGCTTGTGAGCTCCTCGTACGAGCTCGCAGCTCTTCCAGCAAAGAACTCCTGAAATATATGGTTCTTGAAACTGATAGCACCGGCTTCAACGAAAAACAATCCGGAGCGAAAAACAACTTCGTCGAACACCTGTGGCGCCAACTCACTCTTGCCCATCTTCTTTAGTGCAAGTTCAAGTACTCTGGAAAAATCAGTTAGGGACAGCGCCGTCTTCTGATCCGCGTGCATGTGGAAAGCTATCAAGCTCACCAAGTAGTCTTTGAGAGAATATTCGAATTGTTGCGACAGTCCCTTCCGCTGATCCCATCGACCAAGCATTTGCTCCGTAAATTTCTTGATTATTTCAGTGATGTTTGGAGGAATGTCTCTCCGCTCAAAATCTTCTGATGCAACAAAAATGGTCACCAAGAACGGGTTCAAGTCGATCCCGTGGACATCTTGAAGTCGGCGCAGTATCTCCTTACATTGGTTTTCAATCTTTTCCTTTTCTCCAGCACTGAGGTCGCCTCGAACAGCGTCTACAACTCTGTCGACAATCCTCGACGCTTGCGTCAGACTAATGGGCGTGACGTAGTATGTAGCGAAGTCGCGTGCAAGTTGTTGAACTTGTACAGCAGCTACATCTCGACTCGTAAGGATGATTTGAATCGCAGGATGTTCACGGTGAAAGGCTCGGATCATCCGAATGACGGTTTCCTTCCCTAGTTCCGATGACACTTCGTCGAGTGCATCAATCAGAATCACCACGCCACCTGTTTCTAAGTCCTCGGGCAAGACGCAGCATGCGTTGGTGTTTGCGACGGACGCTACCTTAAGATATAGAAGAGCCTTTAAGTCCCCGATGCTGTTTGCCAGTTCCGAGGCCCGAAAAAGCACCGGTATTTGCCTCGACGACGTTTGACCAAGATCAAGGCTGCGGCGAGCTATTCCGTAGGCTAGACGGCGTAATAGAGTGCTTTTGCCTGCGCCCCCCTCGCCAATAACGAGCTTAAGCGATTCTCGCTGCTTAAGCAAATCATCGGCTTCCACTTCCACAAACGTGGATCTTTCCTCGTACCTTCCGTCCCTTTTCTTGAGTTCTCTCTTGATTTTGCTTAGATACAACGACACGAAAACATCGTCTGTTATCGGTATCGCTGTTTGTGACTGGCTGTTGGGATCACGGGTGTTGATAATATCGGTACGGGAAAGAAGATCGCTAATAACCGCGCGAATGTACGGGAAGCGATCTGCGTTTATGCCGTGCCAGAACTCAGGATAGTTGGCGTCGAGTTTGGCTATCAGATCATTAGCATCCCAAAAGTGGAGGTGCGCCTCGGATACCTGCGATACGATATACCGACGAGCCTTATAGTTAATTTCGCCGCTGGCAATTAAGTACACCGCATCGGGCCTCGAGCTCCGGCGAGCCCATGGCAAATCAATGACGGTTTCAGCCGACATTCTGACTTGCCTCAGTGCGGTCAGAAGATCCTCATTCGCACTTGCTGCCATCGTAATCTTGCCCTTCTTTGTCTGAATGGCGTACACCATTTCCTCCTGCAGGGGACCCCTGCCGATTAGGATCGCATCTTTGCCTTCCTCGTCGACCCCGCAAAGGTCGCGATAATAGGTCATGCCTAGTAGCTTAAGGAGAGGGCGCACGCACAAATCTCTAAAGTCGTCTTCTGAGAAACTGGCGAGGTATGCCAGTTTCGATGCATGGCTTTGGTCGGGCGAGGTTGTCTGCACGTTCATGCGGATTCACCGCCCACAGGGCCGACGGCGAACAAGCCGGCTGGAGCTGAGACTAGGGGATTTCTTGGGTGCGACCACAAGTCAGGGATGCACGATCCAAGGTTGGCTGGTCGTGGGGCAAATGAAGAAGGAGCGAAAGCCATTGTTCTGTCCTTCATCCAGCGTACACGGTTTTGCCACAGAATGGGCGCATCCCCGTTCCCTTCCGTGGACGTTGCCAATCTGCAGGCACCAGTGATGACCCCTGCCGATCGCGATGAGAGTCCCTTTCTTCCCCGACCCGGCTGCGGTAGGCGTCATGGGGGCTCGGATCATGACGAGCCTGTCACTCGCCTCGCCCAAAAACTCCCGAACCGCATCGCCGGTCGGAAGACAGTTGCCAAGCTCCGGCCGACGCCAGATCGATGAGAACCGAAGGTTAGCAGCTTGCACGGAACTTGCGGGATGCTATTCGCTGACAATAACGCCGTCCAAGCCATGGATCGCAGCGTCGCAGATGTTAACGTTTCCATCCTTGCCCGGGCACACCACATGTCGGCGCATACCAGGCCTCGCTCCCGCCAGCGTTGACCTTCACGAATCCGCGTCTAGCAAGACTGGGCGACAACAACCCTTCGGCTTCCGCCACATCGATGTCCGTCAAGTGCATAATGTGCAACGTGGAACTCGTGCTCAGGGTGCGCGAGCGATACACGTGCTTGGCGACCGGCCCTAATAAGCCGCAACTCTACTGCCAGGTGAGGACGTTCAACCGCGCTCGCTATTCCGACGGGGCGCCCAACCCCCAAACCAACCTTGGCAATCGCCGTCACCGCTTCATTAAACACTATTGCGGCAAACTGAACCCGTGGCGCACGTAAGCCTGCGAGCCAAGCTCTTGATAGCCTGCGCTTACCCCGGTTTGCTTGCCTTCTATTGGCCACTCCGAGTGGTAAGTTTCAGTTCGTGGCCCTTAGCATGTATGGGCGCGTTCGTCTTGGTTCTATTCGCCTTAGGTTCCACAAAGCCGAAACGTCGGGGGGTCCGATAACTGAGTGGCCAAGCCCGAACTGACGAAAAGACCCATCACCTCCTCGTCTGACCGCATGCTTCCATCCTTGCGAGACCCAATGGCGGCTCAACGAAGGCCTAGAACTTGAAGCTTGGCTCGACGGCGATGATGCCTTCATAGTTTATGGCAAGCTGATCGAGGTCCCCCCGAGCTGTTGCGGGAGGGAGTGCGTAGGCGGCCTTGCGATCCCTTATCAAGATGGTGTTCATCGCCTTCAAGTTCTGCAGCACTTGCTCAACGTTCGCCTTGTCGTTTTCTGGCACGATTTCCCTCAGGTTCAACACAAGCGCCATGATAGATATGTCCTTATATTCGGGGAACAACGGGAAGCCCGGATTGTAGTCGATTTTGTCGATGCTTTCATAGAGAGCAGACCTCTTCGTTGGATTCGTTTCTTCCTTGGCCTCGGCGATGTGGCTTGCGTAGTCCTGCATCCGGTAGCCTATTTCGGTGCGGATGCGGACGGCTTGTTCACTCTGACGCGCCCGAGTTGCTGCCGACGCCTGCCACTGAGAGAACAAGAATGAGAACGAACCTAGCACCACGCTTGAGAGAAGCCAAATGCCAAGAGGACTGTTCAAGAAACCCCAGACTCCCCGCGGCCCTTCCTTCTCGTCGAGGGTCTTCCTAAGCCGATAACGAAGCTCTTCGTCTCGTTGAATTTCGTCGATGGCACTCAGCGAGTAATCGTTGACTTTTGAGTTTTCCTCTCCCACAGGCCCATAGTACTACAGGAGTGAGGTCAGGGCAATCGCGAACCACAGACTGGCTCGTGCCTTCGAGCTCCGAACACGCGATGTCTCAGTCGGACATGGCGGCTACGTCGATTACAACATAGAGAAACGGGTGCCCCGGCTGCCTCCACGAAACGATGAACCGAGCCATAACGCTCGGCGAGTACACCATTTGCGTGTCATAACGACTACTTCACCCATTCGCACATCCGCTTGAAATGTCTTGCCTATGCCGCTCTTCGCGGGAGTGTACTGGCGCGCCAAAGCGATGCACTCCAAAGCACGAGCAAGCTCGCGCAGTCCCATAGGATCATCGATGGTTCGACTGCGGCTCGCGTGCCTTCCCAATCGCCCGGCGCCTCGCCATTCATCTCTCCCACGCGCCGGTACAATTTGAAGCCGCCCCGCGGTTCCCGATGGACCAGTCCCACATCCGCAACTTCTGCATCATCGCGCATATCGATCACGGAAAGTCGACCCTGGCCGACCGTCTGATCGAGCGATGTGGCGCTATCCGGGGCACCGCGCAGGAGCAGATGCTCGATCAGATGGACATCGAGCGCGAGCGCGGCATCACCATCAAAATGGCTTCGGTCAGGCTCAGCTACAAGGCCAAGGATGGGAAGGAATACGAGCTCAACCTGATCGACACGCCGGGCCACGTGGACTTCACCTACGAGGTCAGCCGCGCGTTGGCCGCCTGCGAGGGAGCGCTGCTGGTGGTGGATGCCAGCCAGGGGGTCGAGGCGCAGACCATCGCCAACGCGAGCATGGCGATGCAGCAGAACCTCGAGATCGTGCCCGTGATCAACAAGATCGACCTGCCGCACGCCGACGTCGAGCGGGCCAAAGAGGAGATCGAGCATGCGGTGGCAATCGATGCGAGCGACGCGATTCCTTGCTCCGCGAAAGTGGGCTTGGGGATCGACGAGATCTTGGAAGCGATCGTGCATCGCATCCCGGCGCCAAAGGGGAATCCGGCCGGGGCTTTGCGGGCGCTGATCTACGATTCGCACTTCGACACTTATCAGGGCGCGGTGGCCTATATCCGGGTGAAGGACGGTTCGGTCAAGAAGGGCGACCGGATCAAGATGATGTCGCACGGGGGCGCCTTCGATGTCGATTCCACCGGAGTCTTCACTCCCACTCTGGTTGTCAACGAAGGGTTGGAAACGGGCGAAGTGGGCTTCCTAACGGCGGCGATGAAGAGCATCGGCGACGCGCGCGTGGGCGACACGATCACGCACGCGGGCCATCATGCGGCGCACAAGGCTTTGCCTGGCTATCGCGAAGCGCTGCCGATGGTGTATTGCGGCCTTTTTCCGAGTGACGGGGAGGAGTATGAGGACCTGCGCGATGCGATCGCCCGGCTGAAGCTCAACGATGCGGCGCTGAACTACGAGCCGGAGACCTCGGCGGCGCTGGGATTTGGCTTTCGGTGCGGGTTCTTGGGTCTGCTCCACATGGAGATCGCGCGGGAGCGGCTGGAGCGCGAGTTCGGCCTCGACCTGATCTTGACCGCGCCCTCGGTGGACTACATCGTCACACGCACAAATGGGTCGTCCGCGCACTTGTCGAACCCCTCGGATTTCCCGGATTCGCACGAGATCGCTTCGATCCAAGAGCCGATGGTGAACGCGACGATTATGGTGCCGAGCGAATACATCGGCGCGGTGATGACGCTGTGCCAGGAGCGGCGGGGAACCTACACGAAGACGGATTACCCTTCTCCGCTGCGGGTGATCTTGTATTACTCGCTGCCGCTGAACGAGATCCTTCTCGATTTCTTTGACAAACTAAAATCTTCCACGAGGGGCTATGCATCGTTGGATTACGAGCTGGCCGGGTATCAGCCCTCCGATCTCGTGAAGGTGGACATCCTGCTGAACGGCGACCCGGTGGATGCGCTGTCGTTCATCGTGCATCGGTCTTTTTCTTACCAGCGCGGCAAGGGGATGGTGGAGCAGCT
>JAXDKF010000161.1:0-9178 GCA_034667265.1 Fimbriimonadaceae bacterium | reverse complement strand
TCTTTGTTTCAGCAGCGGTGATCGCTCCCTTTTGGGAGGAGATCATGTTCCGCGGGACCATTCTGCCGGCGCTCTCCACCGTGTTGGGCCGGCCGCTTTGGGGGATCCTCCTTTCCAGCTTCATGTTCGCTGCGATCCATCCGCAAGGAGTGCCGCTGTGGCTTGGCCTAGGTCTGATTGGCGGGATGAACGCCATGCTCGCTTATCAGACAAAATCGCTGGTGCCCTCAATCACCGTGCACGCGATCAATAACTCGCTGGTGCTTGCCTTGGGGCTGTTGATATCGTAGGATCTTCCTTTCCAAAGCCCGCCCAGAAGGCGAGCCAGGCGGCGAGACTAACGACGGCAAAAGCGATCTTTACTCCGTCCGGAACGCGTGGATTGAAGCTAAAATAGCCCTCGATTGGCGCCGCGATGAACATCAGGACAACCCCTGTGGTGAGCAGGATGATTGCATCTCGTCCCGCGTCCCTCAGGGCGTGACCACGGCGTCTCCGTCCCGGGTGGATAAGTGCCCAAGCCAGAACAAAGCCGGCAGCTCCGGACATGATGATCCCGCTGAGCTCCGGCACCCCATGGGGAGAGATCCAAATGAACAGATGTCCAGTCCTGCCAACCGGCTCGAGCTCTTTGGCGAGCGAGCCGAGCAGGGCGCCGTTCTGGTAGAGAACGTAGGCCGTTCCCAGCCCAAATGTAGCCGCCGAGATCGCACCGGCCATTACCGCGGCTCGGGGATTGTTCGAAAGATAGAAGCCGGTCATCATGGCCGACTCGCCCGCCGTACGTTCCTCGAACGGCTTCTTCCAACCCTCAAAAGCGTCCTTCATCATCGGCGGAACGAAGTGGTTCTTGGTAGCCGGGACCAAGCTCATCATCATGTAGGAGAAAAGCGCCGATCCGAAAAAGAGTGTCGCGCTGATCGCCACGAACCACCGGCATTTGCGCACGGTGTTGGCGGAGAGCCGGATGCCGTGGGCGATCGAGCCAAGAATGGAGCCTCTGGGCTCGCGATAGAGCGTCGCATAGGCGCGGCCGACGAGATCGTTGAGAAAGTCAGCGAGCTGAAGGTTCTTTGAGCGCGTCCTGACCGTCGCGAGGTCGGTCGATGACCGCCGGTAGAGCTTGACGAGCTCTGAAAACTCGTCCCCGGTGAGGCCCTTCAGACTGCGTTCGGCGCGGTCGCACAACTCGCCCAAACGGGCCCAGTCTGCCTGCCGACGATCCACAAATGCGGTTTCATTCACGGCTTGTCACCTTGTGAGACGTTGCTTCGTCTCAAGTGTAACGCAATTGGACGGGCTCCCAGGGCCATTAGGTTTTTGCGATAGTTTTGCTGGTAGACGTAGGGGACTTGACACTATCCGGTAAAATGCGCGATCAGTAGCGGTGACTTTGGACCTCTATTCGGCGTGGAATAGAAACTAGTTCAATAAATTTACCGTCAGCTTGGGCACCACACCTATGCGTTATGGCACGAGCCTTGCATGCAGGATGTTGCTCTTGGCCATCGCAACCTCTAAAGTGACAAGGCCGTTTAGGCATTGAGCAGTTCGAAGTTATGAGCGCGCAACCGCACGTCAGCGAACACGACGACGGCATACCGAGCTACCTTAGCCGGTTGACGCAAGCGCCCTTACTCACGCCCGAAGAGGAAATCACCCTTACCCGCGCCGTCCAAAACGGCGACCAAAAAGCGCGCGGTCGGCTGATCGAGTCGAACATGCGGCTGGTGATCAACATCGCCAAGAGCTACCGCAATCGCGCCATCCCGCTCGAAGATTTAATCCAAGAAGGCGCGATCGGCCTGATGCAGGCCGCGGAGCGCTTCGACCCGGAGAAGGGATTCAGGTTTTCCACCTATGCCACGCACTGGATTCGGCAGGCTATCGGTAGGGCCATCGACAATAAATCCAAGGCCATCCGCCTTCCCGCCCACGTTTCTCAGTCGCTCAGGCGCATCGAAAAAGAGCGAGTTCGCCTTTCGCGAGAGCTTGGCAGCGATCCCACGACTGATCAGCTTGCCCTCGCCATGGGCATCAGCCCCAAGAAGCTATTGGCTTTGCTGCAGTGCTCTCAGGAGCTGCTTTCGCTAGACTTGCCAGTCGGCGAGGGTGGCGGTATGACGCTCGGCGGGCTTATCAGGGACACGGAGAACGAAGATCCTGAGGCGATGATGCTGACCCAAGAAATGGTCCGCGAGCTTCAGCGGATCATGATGGAGCTCAACGAGCGCGAGCAGCGCGTCATGCGCATGAGGTTTAGACTCGACGGCAACGATTCCTCTCTGCAGGAAGATATCGCGAAGGAGATGAAACTCTCCCGCGAGCGGGTCCGCCAGATCGAGATCCAGGCCATCAAGAAGCTCCGCGCTCTCGCGCAACGCCGCCGGCTGCGCGAGATGATGAATAAGTAGCGGCAGGTATTAGGTCTTGAGGTGTTGGGTATTAGGATGGCCGCGTTATCCAGCAACAAATCCTTAAAACCTTAACACCTCACCCGCATCACGCCGGATACGCCCTGCTTGCGGTCCCCATATCCGCTGTTGCCTGCGTGGTCATCACCGCCAGCATCGCGATCATGGGGAACAGCCGCTGTCCCGTCTGCTCTTCTTCCATTTGGATCTGCCGAGCTAGGGTCGCCGTTTCCATGTCGCCTATCGATTGGGCGTAGGCGGCCATCGCCTCGTACATGCCGCGCTCGAGGTGCTCCGTCGCGTAGGCCTTGATGAGGTTCTGCGTGTTCTTGTCGTACTCGTCGTGGGCGCCGTGCATGATCTCGCCCATCTTTGCGAGCAGCGAGTTGAAGAACCCTTTGCTGCCGGAAGGCGCTTCGTTCAGTGCCCGAAGCCGCTGCTCCAGCCGGTCCGCTTGGCTTTGAGTGACGACGATGTGCTCCTGGAAAATCGATCTGATGTTCGGATCGTTCGTGTCGTCGACAAAGCCCTCGAGCGTCTTCTTGATGCCGACCTCGGCCGCGTGGGCGTCCTGCAGGTACCGAATCAGTCTGTCCCGTGAATCTTCAGCCATGGCTTTCTCTCCTTGCAGGTCAAGGACGAGGCGGCCAAAATAGCTGTTCCTCAGTTAGGAGCTACGAAACAGTTCCGTCCGGGAACCAGAGCGCGAGCTCCCGCGCCGCCGCTTCGGGATCGCTGCTGCTGTGGGTGAGGTTGTCCTCGATTGTGAGGGCAAGATCTCCGCGGATCGTGCCAGGCGTGGCTTCGATGGGGTTGGTGGCGCCCATCATCGCGCGAATGGCCTTCACGGCGTTGGTGCCGCTGACCGCCATGGCGACGATTGGTCCGCTCGTGAGATATCCGACCACGTCTTCGTAAAAGCCTTTGCCCTTATGTTCGGCGTAGTGCTCCTCGACGATCGTGCGTGGTGCGTTCTGCAGTTTCAGACCGGTGATCTCGAGGCCCCGCTGCTCGATGCGTCGCGTGATTTCGCCGATGAGATTGCGCTGGACTCCGCCAGGCTTTATAAGAACGAGTGTGGTCTCCATACCGGCGGGGGAGAATACCACTCGCCTTCCTGCGGCGATGGTCGTGTTCAACGGTGGACGTGCGACAGGTTTTCCACTCGATAAACCTTTGCATCGATGACGTATCATGCCGGAGATACCGCCGAGCGTCAAAAACTGCTCTAATTTCGACGCGAAGAAAATAGCGGCGAACAGATTGGATATAGTTTAAAATAGTAGACAAAGGAATACCCAGTGAGAAAGACCTCATCCCCAACAGAAACTAACGGCAAGCCGGGCCTCTCGCTCGATCAAGAACGCGCTTTGGACATGGCCCTTAGCCAAGTAGAAAAGGCGTTTGGAAAGGGCGCGATCATGCGCATGGGAGAAGGAAGTCGCGAAGCGATCGAGGTGATTCCCACGGGATCTCTGGCGTTGGACCTCGCGCTCGGAGTGGGTGGCCTGCCCAAGGGCAGGATCATCGAGATCTATGGGCCAGAGTCGGGTGGAAAGACAACGCTGGCCCTACATTGCGTGGCAGAAGCTCAGCGTCAAGGGGGCCTAGCGCTTTTCATCGATGCCGAGCACGCGCTGGATACGGAGTACGCCCGAGCTTTGGGTGTGGACGTGGACAAGCTTTATATCTCGCAGCCGAGTACGGGCGAGGAAGCTCTCGAGATCGCTGAGGCGATTACTCGGAGCGGCGCGGTGGACGTCGTGGTCATCGACTCGGTGGCCGCGCTCGTGCCTAAGGCCGAGATCGAAGGCGAGATGGGCGACAGCTTTGTAGGCCTGCAGGCCCGAATGATGAGCCAAGCCATGCGTAAGCTCGGCGGCAGCCTGAGCAAGTCCAAGACCGCGGCCATCTTCATCAACCAGATCCGCGAGAAGATCGGAGTGATGTACGGAAATCCGGAGACCACGCCCGGCGGCCGCGCTTTGAAGTTCTGGGCAAGCGTTCGCCTCGAGGTCCGGCGCGGAGACGCGCTGAAGATCGGCACGGACCAGATCGGATGCCGCACCAAGGTCAAGGTCGTGAAGAACAAGGTGGCGCCGCCGTTCAAGACGGCCGAGTTCGACATGATCTTCGGAAAAGGAATCAGCAAGGCCGGCGACGTGCTCGACATCGGCACTTTGCGCTCTTTGATCGGCAAGGCAGGCACGTACTTCAACTATGGCGACATACGCCTTGGTCAAGGTCGCGACAACGCACGCCAGTATCTAGAAGAGCACCCCGAGATCTTCAACGAGATCGACAAGAAGATCCGCGACGAGGTCAAGGCGGAGAAGGTGGCCTCGATGGCCGTGGCGGCTGTAGGGAACGGCATTCCCGAAGAGGAGCTGGTCTAAAACGGCCAAGCCTCTCCCAACCGATCCCGAAGAGGCGTTCCATCTCGCGCTCAAGCGTTCGTTGGAGCGCCTTCGCCGTTCTGACGCCCTTACGGAAGAGCTGAAGGCGAGCCTCGAGAGAACTGGCTTTGAGCCGGGTACCGTCCAAAGGGTGCTGGCGCATCTTTCCCATCGCCAGCTTCTGAACGATCAAAAAACGATAGACAATCTCGTCGAGGCGCGAACCGGAAAGCGCGCGGCGGGCATGGAAAAACTGCGCTCCGAGCTTCGGCGGAAGGGCGCTCCGGAAGAACTCGTCGAACAGCGGCTGGCATCCGTCTCTGCTGAAGCAGAGCGGGAAGCGATGCTGGCACTCCTTCGCTCTCGCTTTGAGAGCAGTGATTCGCGCGCAAGAGCGGCGCGGTTTCTGGCCGGCAGAGGTTTTGCCGAGGACCAGGTCGAGGGAGCGCTGGACGAGTTCTTTGGGACACCGGATTTTTAGAACGAGATGAATACAGCGATAGAGGTCCTGCTGGGACTTGGTGCGGCGGTTGCCTTTTCCGCGGTCGTCTACCTTCTTTTGCGAAGCAAGTATCTCGCCGACCGCAACGCGCTGGAGATCCAGCGGGGCCAAGCTGCGGCTGATGCGGAGCGCGCGCTGCTCAATGCCAAGGAAGAGGCGCTCCGAATCCGGGAAGCGGCCGAGGACGAGATCCGCCGCCGCCGCGCCGATCTGGAGCTAGAGTCTGCTCGGCTTCAGGCGAGAGAGGAAGTTCTCAAGGCTCAAGAAGCGGAGCTGACCGCGACAGAGCATGCGGTTTCAGACGCGGAGCGGTCCGTGCGAGAGAAGCTCTCCCGTGCCGATTTAGCAATTGAAAAGGCAGCGGGTCTTTCGGTTGGCGAGGCAGCCGGGCAGGTGCTCGCCAAAGCTGAGCAGCAGACCGCTTCCGCCGCGCAGAAAAGGGCCGTGGAGATCGAGCGCGAGGCTGTCGACAACGCGGAGCGACGGGCCAAGCAGACGGTCCTCGACACGATCCAGCGTCTCGCTGCCGAATACACGATCGAGGCCACCACTTCCGTAGTGGATCTGCCAAGCGCCGACATGAAGGGCCGCCTGATCGGGCGGGAGGGACGAAACATCCGTGCGTTCGAGCAAGTGACAGGCGTGGACCTGATCATCGACGAAAGCCCCGAAGTCGTGGTCGTGTCCTCGTTTGATCCTGTGCGGCGTGAGATTGCGCGCCTCACGTTGATGAACATGATGCTGGACGGGCGGATCCACCCCGGCCGGATCGAAGAGCTTCATGAAAAGGCGGCCGCTGAAGTGGAGAGGACTGTACGTGAAGCCGGAGAGCAAGCCGCCCAACGCGCGGGCATAGCGGGGATCTCGGGCGCCGTGCTGCAGGCCTTGGGCCGCCTCAGGTTTCGCTCCAGCTACGCGCAGAACGTGCTGGATCACTCGGTCGAGGTCGCCGAGCTGGCCAAGCTTCTTGCACAGGAGCTCGGCTTCAGCGTTGAGGTCGCCAAGCGAGCGGGCCTGCTTCACGACATCGGCAAGGCGCTAAGCCCGGAGTGGGAGGGTCCCCACGCGATCGCGGGCATGAGCTTCCTCAAGCAGCACGGTGAGGCAGACTCCATAACCCACGCTGTGGGCGCCCATCACATGGAGATCGCTCCTGAGACCCCCGAGGCTCAGATCGTGATTGTCGCCGATTCGATCAGCGCCTCCAGGCCGGGAGCAAGGCGAGAAAACCTCGAGGAATACGTGAAGCGCCTCGCAAAGCTCGAAGAGATCGCCAACTCTTTCCCGGGCGTCGATCGGTCCTACGCAGTTCAGGCAGGCCGGGAAATCAGATTGTTAGTTAAACCAGACCAAATCGATGATCGTGCTGCTGTGTCGCTCGCCGAGGAGGTGGCAAAGCGCATCGAATCCGAGTTGCAGTACCCGGGGCAAATCAAGGTTACGGTGATCCGGGAAACGCGGGCACAGCACATCGCGAAATAGCTGGTAACGTGCAACCCATGCAGGCGACGGTTGTCGAACGACCGCTGACCCATTTCGTAGGCATCGGCGCCACCGGTTCTTTCGACGATCTGCCCGAGCTGGTTCCGGAGGCGAGAAAGGCTCTGCTTTCGCGGCAGTATGAGATCAGCGCGGTTGTGAATCCCGACGAGCAGCTCGGCGTCACCCGTCCACAAGAGCATGAGAGCGGCCCGGACCAAGTGACCACCTATATCGGGTTTCAGGTGAGCGCGTACATCAACGTGCCACCGAATATGATCGCTATCGAGTTGCCGGCGGGCCGCTATGCCCAGTTCGTTTGGCAGGGCTCGTTTGAGTCAGAAGCCTTCCAATCCTTCTATCCCTCGATGTTCAATTGGTTCAAAGAGCAAAGTCTCACGCCAAGCGGGGTGAACCCATGGATCGAGATCTATGGATCGGACCACGACTGGGAGGACAGATCCAATCCGGCTAATAGACTCACCGTGCTGATGCCGATAGGAGGCTCTGCACTTCAGTAGCCGAGGCCCGATGCACTACTCGATCCTCTTTTGCGGCGACGTGGTTGGCAAACCCGGCCGCTCGATCATTCGCCAAGGGCTACCTTCCCTAAGGGAGACCCATAAGCCCCTGTTCACCATCGTGAACGGGGAAAACGCGGCGAGTGGCATCGGAATCACGCCCGATAATGCCGAAGAGCTGTTCTCGGCGGGCGCCGATGCTATCACCTTGGGCAATCACGCGTTTAATAAGCGTGAGATCTACGGCTACCTGGATAGCGGGCGGGCCATCGTTCGGCCAGCCAACATGCCTTGCGGCATACCAGGCACAGGGGTCGTGGTTATCGAGCGGGACGGCATCCGCATGGCTGTGATCAACCTCTGCGGCCGGGTGTTCATGGACTCTTATGGCGATCCGTTTCGGGAGATAGATTCGGTGCTGGAAAAGCTCGACACGCCACACCGAGTGCTGGACTTTCATGCGGAGGCAACCAGCGAGAAGATCGCGATGGGGTTCTACTGCGACGGCCGGACGACTGCAGTGCTGGGAACCCACACTCACGTCGCCACCGCCGACGAGACTGTGCTCGCGGGGGGCACCGCCTACATCACCGACGTGGGAATGACCGGCCCTGTCCGGAGCGTACTTGGCATGGACCGCCAGATCATTATCGACCGTTTCCGCACGACTCTTCCGCATCGATTTGAGGTAGCCAACGAGCCGGGCGTGATTAGCGGGGTCGTTATCGACGTTGAAAAGAGTTCGGGCCGAGCTGTGGCGATCCGCCGCATCCGCTTCGGCGAGGACAACTGAACTTGCTTTAGGCGGCGAGCCCAGAGCCGGTGTAATCTGAAGACACAGACAGATTGAGGACAACATGAAAAAGCACGCGCTCAGCATCACATTGATGGCTCTTGGCGGGACCGCCTTCGCCCAGGTTCTGCCGACCCTGCTCTACGCCCCCGCGCGTACGGTCGCCGAACAGAAGATCACGCTGCAGGGCTGGGGGAGCGGCACCATCGCGGAAACCGATCAGATCGCCTACGAGGGCACTACGTCCATCAGAGTCTCCAGCCGGAATTTCTTCCAAGGGGGCACCATGTTTCTGGGCGAGCCGAAAGACCTTGCTAAGAAGTTCGACGACAAGACCAACCTCCTCAAGGTCACATTCGCCCTGGAAGATGCGGGCTTCATTTTCGGCAAGGATGAAATCGAATCCAGAAGGGGTAGTAAAGGCAGAGACCTCATCGGCACCAAAGGCGGTGGACGGGCATCCCTAGGTCTAGGTAAGCCCGCCGAGATGAGGAAGCTTCCAGCTCTCCCATTCAAGCCTAAGATCAAGACCATGCGGCTGATATTTACAACCACCGACGGTAAGAAGAGCGAAGTCTACGTACCGGTGGGCACCTCTCAGAATGCGGATCAGGGTTGGCGAAGCATCTCCGTTCCGCTTCAGGCGATCAACGGATTTGACCGAACGAACAAGATCGTGCAGAACATCTCCCTGTCCACGGACACTTACGCGACCCTGTACCTCGGCCAGATCAACGTCGTCACCGACGAGACGCCGATCTCGGGGAGCATCCCAGGAGTGACGAACCTCAACATGGCGCTTGGCGATAAAGTTGCCTTGAAAGCCTATGGCGAAGGTGGCTCGAGCGTACTTGTCTACGAATGGGACTTTGATGACCGCGATGGGATCCAGGTGGACGCCGAAGGCTGGCAGGTTGAGCGCAAGTTCAGAGCTCCCGGCAAATTCAAGGTGACGCTAACGATCCGTGACATGTACGATCTCAAGAAGCCGTTCGTCACGAGCTTCCCCGTAACGGTCAATCCGTAACGTGCAGGTACTTCAAGGGTTAGACTCGCGGCTCGTCAATTTGCGG
>JAXDKF010000160.1:0-10138 GCA_034667265.1 Fimbriimonadaceae bacterium | reverse complement strand
GGCCGGTCTACCTGCTTTCGACAACCGCCTTTCAGAATGCGCAACTTAGCTTCGCGGAGTACCACCGAATCGCAGGGGTTCCGCCGCGGAGCTTCAAGAATGACAGCGTGGTAGGAGCGTTTCCGTTCAAGGGGTGGATGGTGTGGCTCTACAGGACCGGGAATCTGAATCTAAGGCACTCCGCGGTGGGAGACCCCGAACGTCAGTCCGCGACTTACGACCTTGTCATCAACGGCGCTTATGGAAATGGGGACGAGACGAGGGGCGGCAATTACTCGATGGCCGACAACTTCGGGGACAGCCCGCTCGCCGGGTTTGCATGCGGGGACGTCGCCATGTACGTCGGCTCCATTGGCGTCTATGCCCAAATAGGTGACAAGCCCTGGCAAATGACCGCCTCCAAGAAGCTCCCCGGCTCGTTCGGTTGTCCGAACGGCTTTGCTTGTTGCAAGTGGCGGGATGCAAGCGGAAACCCAGGCGTCGCGGCCCTCTCGAGAGACGGCGAAGGCATCTACTTCTACGCGGTCGGTCCAGACTTTGACGGGGTGCACGGGTACCGGATCACAGAGCTGTCGGCCGACATCAGGGCGTCCATCCGCTCATTCCTCGGAACGGATTTCTCAAACGCGAGACTGGCGGTCCAGGAGGATCAGGATGCGCTGTGGGTCATCGTCGGCCGAAAGGCGATGGTGCTGAGACGGCCTCACCCATTAACGGGAGAGAGGTATTGGGAGTTCTATCAGTACTCGATGGGCTCCGATACGATCGCCTTCCCCGCTTTCACCGCTCGTTACAAAGCCAAGTGGATGCGCTCGAACGGCGCCACCGATTACGCGGAGCGAGACATCTTTGGCGTGCCCGTAACCGGAGCCACGCGAGACAACGGCGCGGCTATGCCGGCGCCCTATTGGAAGAGCAAAGTCTTCACCTCGGATGCGAACTCGAGGGTCGACACCGTCGACATTTACCGCGAGACGCTCACCAACACTCCAAGCCTGGAGGCGATCTCGACGCGCCAGACGACCTCGAAAACATGGAGCTCGGGCAAGAGGCATCTGCGCTTTGGGGCGCTTCAGCAAGGCTGGGAGCATCAATTCAAGATCAGCTTGGGGCAGAACGACGACGCCTACCATCGCATTAACATCGACGTCAACGGACCTATTGGAAAGAGGTTGAACAGCTAGTGATCGATCCAGCAACCGCATCAATTATTGCAAGTGCTCTGCCCGCCGTCGCCAGTCTGTTTGGAGGCGGGGGAGCGACCGCGAAGACGCAGCGCAAGCTCATGCGCGCGCAGATGGCGGAGTACGAGTGGCAAAAGGCCAATCGTGCCAAGCTTTTGGCGCTCATCGAGGGCCAGTCGAATCTGTTCAACTCCGACCGGGTGCTGCGCTCGATGTACGCCAACGATTTTCGAGACATGGGCCTGGAAACCGGGGCGCTCGGCGCGGGCTATGCGGCGGCCGGCTATCGGCCCGGCGACACTCCCGTCGGCGATGGCTTCACGAGAGTGGGCCAGCAGCATCGGGCCTTCCGCGACAAGCTCGCGATGGAGATCCCGCTGGAGCTGCTTCAGAAGAGGATCGGGATGATGGGCGGAATCCCCAATCCGGATCCGGGTCTTCTCAGCTCGGCCTCGAGCATGGCCAGCGCCATCCCTGAGCGGCCAAGCTTGGCATCGCTGTTGGGGCCGGTGGCGGAGGCAGTCTTGAACAAGTACACGGCGAAGCCCGCTGCGACACGTCTGGCAGGTGGTGGGGGTAACACCCTGGTTCTTAATGGGATGCCACTTGGTGGCACCGGCCTTGACGGAATGGGCGATCCTGTCAGCGACTGGATCGGAAGCAACGCGGACGCGCTCAGGAAGAGAAGGCAGTCTTACGGCCTCCCGGGCTACGACCTGAGCTTCGCAAATCGGAACGCCTAGCGTTGCGCATCGAGGCCCGACGACGCTAGGCCGTCGATTGAAACATGCGGCCGCCCGTACGAGATCGGCTTCTTCGGATATTGCATTTCGATGCCTCAGGAGCCGTTTTATCCAGGGCTCTCTTGAGCTTCATGCTGAGCTCCTGAGGCTACGCGTCCGAATTTAAGCCTCAGGAGCCTAGTTGCGGGTGTTCGAGTTAATGCCTATGCGGCTCCTGAGGCATGGGATCTTCGCGGCTCGACAAAGGATTTCGCTCCCCGCCCACGACGGCACGCACGGCATTCAATCAACACGACTTCTCATTTAGCGAGCGTTAACGCATGCCCGATCGAAACTATTCCGTATCCCTCGAAGACGGATCCACTTGGACCGTCACTTCCAAGATCCCGCTCTCCCGACAACAGCAGATCGACACGGCGAGGGCCATGCGAGCGAAGAAGAAACCTTTCGTCGGTCGAACCCTGCCGCCTGATCTGAGCAACAGAGGCAATGGCCAACAGCAAAGGCGGGGCGTCAGCATCGCAACGCCTGGCCAAGGATTAAAGAGGCAAGCCAACGGAACGAACACCCAGCCATTCGCCGGCCAAGTAGGAGCATTCGACCCCATCGCCTCCCTCGGCCAACAGCCCGGAAAAGGGGGACCTTCGCTTGACGCGAACGCTTGGCAGAGCGTCCTCCAGGCCCAGCCGGTCAACCCTCTATCTCAACGTCTGCAAGTGCAGCCGCAGCAGAAGAAGCCGAGGGTCAACCTCGCGACGGCTGGCAAGGGCCGGAAGAAGCGAAACGACCTCCTGACGACTCGCGACTACGAAAACTATTTCAGGAACTATCGTGCGTTTCCAGAACCGGCAGACCTCCCGGATGATCCCGTGCAGGCGATGCTTGCCTCAAGGAACCCTGTTGCACGGCAGGTGGCCGCGCGAATGTCCCATCACGACGATCACCCGCTGATTCACAAGCTCGCGACCGATGTCAGCCACTTCAACACGGAGCTCGGCAATCAGTTGGAAAACGGCGTACTGCCATATACCAGTCCCGTATGGCCGTTCCTGCCGAAGTATGTCAAAAGGCCGGTTGCTCAAGCCCTGGCTCGCGCTGATCCTGTGACTGGTGGTACGGAGCTGCTCCTAGCGTCGGTCGACGACCCTTGGGGCACCACAGTCGGCATTGGAAAGGGCTACTCGGACATCTGGACGCCCAAACAGCCCGGCGAAACTGCTGAGCAGTTCAAGGAGCGAAAGGTTGCGTCGGCGATCCAATGGGTGGGCACCGCACTGCCCTTCCTACGCTCACGCGGAAAGCTGCCGGGCGGCAAAGCGGTCGTGCTTTCCAATGTTGTGCAAACTAACGCGGAAGCTTTTCGTGTTCTGAGAGAAGCTCCCCAAACGCCAGAGGTCGTCGGAGCGCGCCAATCATTGGCTCGATACGCCGCACAATCGACGCAAGCCGCGGAAGTTACGCCAACAGCCGTACAGCCGACTCCGGCGGCATTCAGCAGGGTCAGTAGCCCACGCGAAGTTGTGAAATTCGCACGAACATACACCAAACCCAGCGGGACTAAGCATCAGATAATTGTGGGTGAAGGTTTGCATCCGCTAGCGCTGGATGAAGCGCAAAGACATGGAATCGATTTGCGGGGATATAACCGACTGACGATGGACAGTGATGCCGTCCGGCACGTCGAGAACCGGCACGGTCTCAGAGGTACCGGCAACCATGGGGGACAGGATCCGATTACCCCTGAGGACTATGCCTGGCTGCCTCACGTTCTTGCAGACCCCGACCGGGTGATCTATCAGGGCGCCTCAAGGCGGGGATGGCACGTATTTGGATATCTTAAGACGGTCAATGGCACGCTGTTCGTAGTTGAAGAAGTTAGATCGCCCCGCACCAAGACGATGGCCTTGCTATCAATGAGGAAGTGGCCATCCGACAAGCCGCTTCCAAAAGGTTTCTGGCAAGGCCCTCCCGCTCCTCAATCGCCGGTAACTCGGAGTGGTCCTCCTCCCGTGCTGCCGAAAGCTCTAGGATCCGGTAAGAAACGGTCTTCCAGCGCGCCATAGCACGCACCGTTTGGAGCTCGATAGCCGAAGTGTTCTGACACGCATGTTCGGCGTTATAGCGACTTCCGAACGGCCTGTGATCCCGGTCAGAGCAACGCGAGAATCACAAGAGGTGGAGAGGCCCGCGCCACGCATGATGCCCCTGTTCACACAGGTACCCCACGCTAACGTCCGAAACGGTCCGCAGGCCCATATATCATACGCCGTTTATGTGCGGTAAGGCACTGACGGCTGCGTTCGTTCAGCAAGAAACAAGAAGACGCATCTCAGCGCTCGAGCATTTGGAACCCCCAGTCGATTAATGGCTTGGGAGGCGGCGGATTAACCTCCTACGACCGAGGTGAAAACGCCTGCAGCGGTACGATGCCCCTGCTTTTCAGCAGGTCCCCGTACCCTAACGTCCGCAGGACTGTATTCACGATACGCCACCCGCAGGCGAGACGTCGCGTTGAGATGAACCTCTGCGCCCGATTGGCCACATCATCTACGTGGAGGAAGTCGGGTCGGGGAAAGTTCTCACTCCTGTCACGATGCGGAAATGGAAAACGATGACAGGTGGAGCGCGTTAGCATCAGGCGAGCAGATGCCCCCGCCGAATTGCGGGTCCTCCCTCAAACGTCCGAAACGTTCCTGATAGTCTTTTTAACGTCGTCGGGTTTTGATCGGTTGCATTCTGTGACCGCAACCGGTAGGCGATAAAGAGCCAGGCGCGCAGATGCTACTCGTCAATGGCCCCCCCCGCTAACGTCTATTGACGTCTCCTGGCAAAGCTATTCTACGCTGGCATGGGAGCCAAGATCGGGCATTCGCTCCCTGGGCAGTCCACGCTGACGGTTCCGAGCTGGTCGAGCCTCTACCTACTTTTGGTGAGGTCTCCCCTCCCTTGCTGCCGAGAGCTTCCTCCGTATCTCACACAAAGCCCACGCCCAAGGCTGGCTTCTCTTCTTGACCCCCGGCCCGGATCCCATTCCATACAAAACCGGGCACCTGTTGCTTGACGGGCCGGGGGAGCGAGAGGGGAGACGAAACGGCCGCGCCCTAAGGACAAGACACGACTATGCAATTAGCTCATTCCATCAAAATCGAAGGACAACTACTCGCCATCAACGAGGAAGGGGCCGTGGCACATGCCGCTCCCTTCTCCATCAACCTGCCGCCGACAGAGGCGGCATTCGATGCGGCCAAGGCTCACATCCTGCAGGGCTGCTCGGACTTCTGCAAGGCCCACGGCATCGCGGACGTCGCGCTGGATGAAGCCTAAGCGCTTGGAACGTACAGCGTGATCGGCTCCCAAGGACCGTAGCGGAACTCGCCTTGCTCCTTGTAGTGCTCGGCGAACCACGGCTGCGAGGTCATCCACTTGGCGTACTGCGCGCCGATGTGTCGATCCGCGAGGACGATGTCGGGCTTGTATTGGCGGAACATCGCAAAGAAATCTGACCGATCGCGATGCGTTACGAGGCCGCACATATCCATCAGCGGGCGGTCGCTGTACCAGCCCAGCCAACCGATCTCTTGCGCGGCGAAGGACTGATCGGGGCGCGTATGGTCGTGCAGGTACTTCCCTAGCGTGATGTATCGATCGCGGCGAATATCGGGCGAGGTGAGGATCGCGGAGTCTCGTTTGATGCACGCGAAGGCCACGATCGCCACCAACGGTGCGAGCGCCAAAGCCCGGCCGCGCGGGGGGACCAGCTCGGCCAACTTATAAGCGCCGAGAGCGGCGAGCAAAGCCAACCCAAAGAGCGCGGGAAACATGTACCACGGATAGAACGCCGCGCCGATCGCGACGTACCCCAATTGATGGAGCACGACCCACGCGAGCGCGGGCAACAGCCATCGATAAGATCGAAGGGCCAACAGTCCTCCGGCGGCAAGAAGTAGGACAACCGGGCCTGCGATCTTGAGCCCCGGCTCCTTCAGGGCCGAGCGGAGAAAAGCGATCGCGCCGGGCACGTACTTGACGCCGACGGCGCCCTGGATCATCTTCGTCCCGACGGTCAGCGGGAGAACGTGGCCGAAGTACAGATACGTGACCAATGCCGCGGGCGCGAGAAGGGCGATGGCGAGTCCGGCAAGCTGCCAGGGAGCGCGCCTCTCGCGATAGATGTAGACGGCCAGAATCACGGGCAGAAGCGCAAGCCCATCGGGCCGCAGCAGCGCCGCCAAGCACCCGAGGACGGTGGCGCGCGCATAGCGCCGGTCGTCTAAAGCGTCCAAAGCCCAGGCGATGGCCGCGATCTGGGGAAGCATTTCGGAGCCGAAGAAAGTGTGGATATGCGGACTGCCGAGATAGAGCAGGCCCGCTAGAAAGCCAAGCGCTCGAGCCCGGTGTCGCTCGGCCATGCGCAGGATCGCCCAGGCGGTCGCGCCGATCGAGATCCCGGAGATGATTCCGCTGATGGGCGGGATCTGAGCCGGCCCGAAGATCCATCCGATCACGCCGAGGATCAGGCCGTAGAGCGGGCAGGTGAGCCCGAAGTAACGCTCGCCGACGTTGTAGACGAAGCCGTTGCCCACCGCGAGGTTGCGGGCGTAGCGGTAGGTGATGAAGGCGTCGTCGTACGACCTCTGGAAGAAGAAGATCGTCACGACCAGCGCGATGAGGCACAGGACGACCCGGGCAACCGTGCCGGCTTCAATCCGGCCTCGCGGCGCCGGCGCGTCGAGGCCGCCGTACCCTTCGCTCTTCACCTGCCTATTTTACAAGAGGCCGTTTTGCCGGCCGGAGTAGTGAGCTCTGGCCCCGATCTCCCTTCCCGTCAAGGGAGAGGTGACGCCGCCACCAATTCTATACTCTGGCTACCGATGCCACCGCCAGAGTTGCCGTCACCTAAGAAACCTTGGCATGAGCGGAAGTCCCTGATAGAAGTCGCTGCAGGCGCGGGAGCGGCGATTGGTTTCCTCATCACGGCAATAGCCGCAACTTGGACTTCAAAGGGGCCTACGCCGGTGCCGGCCATTGCTGGGGTCGGCTTCCTCTACTCTCTTGGCGTAACTGTGTGGCGGTGGATGCTAGCGTCCCGAACCGAAAAGGAAACGGACGCTTATTGGTGGCTGGAAGCCGCTTGCGGCGTGGGCCATCGTATGCTTTGCCACGTGCGAGGCATATCTAAGCCGGATCATCGGCTCCTAGCTATCACCGTTTACCGAGTTCCACGTGATGAATCGAAACCGTTTGAGCAGATTGTTCGGGATATCGGCATTAGCCGAGCAGGTTCAAAGAGGACCATTCCAAGAGGATGTGGCGCCGTAGGAAAGGCATGCCAAAGCATGGAGCCGGAGACCGGGGCTCGTACCGAGCCGGACTTCAACAGGTACAAGTCTTTGATGCGGGATCAGTACACCCTGCCAGGCTCCGTCCTAGCAACAATGAGGAGCGACCTCTGGTCGTGGCTGGCTGTACCGATCATTAGGGAGACGACCCACGAGGTTGTCGCAGTGATGTTCTTTGACTCAAACGACCAGGAATTCTTCAGGGAGTTGAAGGACGACGAGCCGGGGCCGAGTAGGATAGAGCAGGTAGCACTTTTGGTCGCCGGAACAATTGGAGACCAAATTCTCGCGTATCTTGAAAGGGTAGGTGCGGCATGAGCATGAACAGAGCGCAAAGAAGAAAAGCCCTCCAAACGGAACCTAAGGCTAACCGGCCGGCCGCGCAACAAGCTGTCTTTGTATCTCGCCAGATCAAGCTCGATGCCTATTGGCGAGACGTCGTCACTGCCAAGCTGAAGCCAAAGTCCTGACCAGGCGTCTGCCGGTCCTGCGAAACAACAACCCGCACGCGACGCAGAGTCGCGCCTACAACGTAGTTCCAATCAAGCGGGATGTGAACGAGCCGAGAATCGTGGCTTGCATTGGTGGACGCAACCACAGCTTGCGTTAAGCACCGTACGCCAAGATGTTCCCGCGGGTACGGGGGCCCCCTCGCCAACGTCCGAAACGTTCCCGGCAATCCATTCTACGCGGGCATGCGAGCAAAGATCGGTGCTTCCGCTCCCCGGCCCTCGACGATGTCCAGTTCGTCGAGCCCTCTACCTACTTCTGGCGAGGTCTCCCCAAGCTCTGCGCACAAGAGCTAGTTTCCTTCGCGTCACGCCTAAGGCTGGCTTTCTTCTTCGACCCCCGGCCCGGATCCAATTCACCGAAACCGACAGCCTCGCGTTGGACGGGCCGGGGGAGCGCTTACACGATTTCAAGAACACGACGATGCACATGGAGTTGAGATAAATGCCTAACAAACACTGGGATTCTGGGATCAGTCCGCACGGATCGGCGTCGCACGTCAGCTCGGGGGTGACGGCGGGGTTTTACGGCTCGCTTGCGGGGCTGCAGGTCGACTCCGCCGGCGTGATCACGTCGGGCTACAACGCCTGGAACGCAACCCCGACCTATCCCGCCAATCAGTACGTCCTCGGCAGCAACTCTCGGCTGTACAGAGCCGTCATCAGCAACGCGGGTAACGACCCAACAACCGACGGCGGAACCAACTGGGTCCGGGTCTCGATTCCCTTGCTCGGCACGAGCGGCAAGCTTGTGGTCTCGGACGGAAACGAGGGCGTGTACGTAGCCATGTCCGGCGATGCGACCCTCACCTCTGCCGGCGCCATCACCGTCGTCAAATCGAACTCCAATGTCTTCCCCACCGCGGCCACCGCGCTCGGCGATGTGTGGTACGGATCGGCGGCAAACACTCTCCTGGCTCTCGCGGGAAACATCACGACCACGAGGAAGTTCCTCCGGCAGGTGGGCAACGGCTCCGTCTCCGCGGCTCCCGCGTGGGACACCATCGCAACGGGCGATCTTCCGGCCCTCGCGGGAGATGTCAGCGGAGCTCCGGGAGCGAACACCGTCGACAAGGTCAAGAACGTCGCTTGCGGCGCCACGAGCTGGGCGGCGACGGCGGGCCGCGTTCCGATCTTCGATGGCGACTCCCTGGAATCGGTGGCTCTTTCTGGCGACGTGACGGTGAGCGGATCCGGCGTCACGGCGATCGGCGCGGCCAAGGTCACGCTCGCCATGCTCGAGAAAGCGCCGCTGATCTCGGTGGACCTTTACGGTGGGCTGACACCCTCCGCCGCGGCCGCCGACACCTACGAACGGACGGTGCCCTACGGCCCCGGCGGCGAGACCTACACCTTTACCACCACGCGCGTGACGATCCGCACGAACGACGATCCGACGAGCGGCTCGTACACCTTTAACGTGCAGAAATCCACGGCGGCGGGGGCGTTCAGCTCGGCTGGCAATCTGTTGTCCTCGAGCATCACTTTGAGCAACACGGAATACGAGGAAGCCTCGACGTCGACGGGCAGCTCCACGTTCCAGAGCGGGAATAAGTTGCGGGTGAGCTGGTCGGCGGTCGGCGTCGGCATCGGCGCAACCTCGATCGTTGTGGAAGCCAAGAGGACGGCGTAATGGCCACGACAGGATCCAAGGCTTTTACAGTCTCGGCGAGCGACGCTTCGGCCGGTGGCACGGTGGCATGGACAAACCACGCAAACGCCCTCGCAAGCGATAACACCTATGCCACCTGTAGCTTGGCCGACGCAACCACAAGCCACAGCCTCAATGTCAACACGGTAAGCGGTGGATGGGGCGTTCCAGCCGGAGCGACGATCGACGGCGCCATTGTTTTGGTGCATCGCAAGGGGAGCGCGGTGACGGCTGTTCGGTACGTTCGCGACAACGAAGTCACCATCATCATCAATAGTGCTCACGGCACGAACAAAGCAACGGCAACCGCTTGGCCGACAACCGAAGCGATCGCTTCCTATGGAAGCTCTAGCGACCTGTGGGGGCACACGCAAGCCTGGTGGCAAACGTACATCGGATCGGCGGGTGCGATCGGCGTGGTGGTGCAAGCCATTGGTGTCGACTCGGACAGTATTGGGAACGTCGTTGCGTCCGTCGATTACATCGAGATGGAAGTGTTCTACACGGTGCAGAATCGACGTCGATCGGTGATTGTCATCTGCCAATAGCGCGAGCCGAGACCTCAACTATTTCGGGATGCGTCTCCCCTTCTTTGACGAGAGGGGTGACCTCGAAAAATGCAATTGGGGACGGTGGGTGACCAAGCATTACGGATGCAAAGTTCTCTTCCGACGTTTGGGCATCGACCGCGTCCAGCGGACGATGCCCAAAC
>JAXDKF010000159.1:0-8998 GCA_034667265.1 Fimbriimonadaceae bacterium | reverse complement strand
GTCCGCACTGGCCGCTTTCGCAAGTGAGGTCTTCGCACGCCAAAGCAACATCGCTCTGGGTGCGACAAGCGAAGCTTCGTTCGCCATTGCGCTGAGCCCGTTCTACGTGGTGAAGGCGGCCGGCACTCACACGGCTTTGGGCGGGATCAACCTACCGAACTGGCTCCTCTTTGCGGTCCTGGCGGCGTTCGTGACGCGCTTGTTCCTGCTCGGCGCCGCGTCCGCTTTGAGCGGCTACCACGCGGCTGAAACGAAAAATCTACGGATCACGGGGCTCGTAACAGCCGCCATTGCGATGCCCTTGATTTCCATGGGGATCTTCTCCCAATTCTATGGCATGAAGCATGAGTCGGAATTCCAACATGACCTCACCGCGGGGGTGCTCCTCGCGTTCCTGCCCATGCTCATGCTGGTTCTCTTGCCGTTTCTCACCTGTTCCGGATCGGATGGGGAGAAGAAGTTTGCCTCCAACGGCTCGTTTTCGTTCCGAGAAGCCATTCGCGGCACGCCCGCCGGCGCGCTTCCCTACGTTCTGATGCTCCTCGGAATTTCGGCGCTTGGCGTCTTGGGCGGGTTCGTAGCGGTTGTAGGAGCGCTGCCCGGGCCCCTGTTCCTTTCCACTATCGTGTGGGCCATCGGATTCTGGGTGTTCTCGTGGTCCCTCGGCCGATGGGCTTCGTCCGCGACCACTGAGCTTCGATCCGCGCGCACTCTCCATGTGGCCGCCATGGTCGTGGTGTTTGGCTTGCCCCTGCCTTTCTTGGCCCTCATCGATGCCCAGCAGGAAAGTGCGCTCTGGAGCCTGTATCCGGTGTTCCCCACTATCTTGGAAGAGCCCGGGTCCTGGGTCGGGCGCGTGGCTATGGGCGTCGCGCTGCTTGCCATCGGGGGCATCGTCGCGTACGCGGCTGTGCGAAAGCAGGCGTCGCGAAGGCAAGAAGCGAGCGCCGCCTAGCCACGGCTGCGACCATTTCTTGGGAATGCGGGAAAATGGGCCGTGCGCCCAGAGTCTCTCGATTTCCTGAAAGCCATCGTGAACGTCCCCTCGCCGTCCGGCTATGAAGAGCAGGCGGCCGACATCTACCGGGACTACACCAAGGCGTTCGCCGACAAGATCACTACCGACGTCCACGGCAACGTAGCGGCCATCCTGAACCCCGACGCCTCCATGAAGGTCATGCTCGCCGGGCACATGGACGAGATCGGCTTCATCGTCCACTACATCAACGACGATGGCCTGCTTTACTTCAGCACGATCGGAGGGCAAGACAGTGTGATTCCCGTCGGCCAGAGGGTGTGGGTCCATGGAAAGCGCAAAGTGACCGGCGTCATCGGTCGAAAAGCGATCCACTTGCTCGAGGAGGAAGAGCGCAAGAAGAAGCCCGAGATCAAGGACCTCTGGATCGACATCGGCGCGAGTAACAGAGCGGAAGCTGAAGATATCGTTTCGCTTGGAGACGTCGCCACGTACCAATACGAGTTTCAGGAGCTCGTCGGGGACCGCGCCACCGCGCGAGGCTTTGATAACAAGGTCGGCTCCTTCATCGTTGCCGAAGCCCTGCGGCTCTTAAAGGAAGACGGGGGACTCGATAAGCGTACGGGCGTCTATGCCGTGGCCACCGTCCAAGAGGAAGTCGGGCTGAGAGGAGCCAGGACCGCGGCCTTTGGGATCGATCCTCAGACCGGCCTTGCCGTCGACGTCAATCACGCTATCGACTATCCGGGCGTGAGCAAGACCCGCCACGGCCAGCTCGACATCGGCAAAGGCCCGTCGGTTATGCGCGGAGCCAACGTGAACCCGATCGTGTTCCAACTCACTATTGAGGCGGCCAAAGAGGAGGAGATCCCCTATCAGATCGACGTGGCACCTGGCGGTACTGGCACAGATGCAAACGCGATGCAGATCTCGCGGGCCGGCATGGCTACCGGGCTTCTCGGCGTACCGCTTCGGTACATGCATACACCCTGCGAGATCCTCTCCTTAGGAGACGTAGAGAATTGCGCCAAGCTCATGGCCGCCTACTGCCGCCGAGTGAAGCCAGGGACCGATTTCACGCCCCGTTCAGACTATCGCAGAGCTTCGGCGTAAAGCTCAAAAGCGCAAACTTTCAATGATTATTGAAAACTCGTGCAATAATAGGCCGAGAGTGACGCTAGGCGTCCCTCCCGAGAAGACATGGGCGCGAGCAATGCGATCTGGAACTCAGAAGGCAGCGCAAAACGCGAAGCCGTTCGCGACATGTTCGCACGGATCGCGCCACGTTACGATTTCCTGAATTCCCTGCTGTCCTTTCGGCTCCACCGCAGGTGGAGATCGTATGCCGTTTCGATGCTTCGTCTCAAGCCCGGAGACAAGGCGCTCGACGTCTGCTGCGGGACCGGCGATTTCGTCCAGCCCCTACGACGCGCGGTTGGAGAAGCGGGAACTGTGTTGGGCTTAGACTTCTGCCCTCCCATGCTGGAAATCGCGCGAGGCAAATCCGTGCCCGCAAATGCCCTCATGCTCGGCGATGCGTGCCGGCTACCCATCGCCGATTCGGTGTTTAACGCCGTTACCGTCGGGTGGGGTATCCGCAACGTGCCGGACATCGATGGGGCGCATAAGGAAATAGCAAGGGTGTTGGCGCCTGGTGGCCGGTTTGTGTCGCTCGACATGGCGACGCCCAAGAACCCACTGGTCCTAGCGGCTTCTAACCTTTTCTGCCAAAAGCTGGTGCCGGCACTTGGCTCCTTGTTCGGCCAGCGAGAGGCGTACACCTATCTACCAAAAAGCACTGAGCGATTCTGGACCCGCGAGATGCTGCGCGAATCGATGGAGGCAGCAGGATTCACCAACTGCGGATGGAAGGACGTCATGTTTGGCAACATTTGCATCCACTGGGGGACAAAGGCATGACCACCGGCGCCCTGACAGATTTGGAGCCAAAACAAGCTGATCTCATTGCCCAAATCGCGGAGGAGGTCAAGCTCGTCGAAGACGAGTTGTCCCGCCAGGTTGCGAGCCAGGTTGAGCTTGTTTCTAAGATCGGTGCGCACACCCTGGAAGCAGGTGGCAAACGGCTTCGTCCCGCTTTCGTTTCTCTCGCCGCGAGAGCCACTGGGCTGCCCTACGACGAAGCTCGAGCCCGGCACCTCGGCGCCTGCATGGAGATGATCCACATGGCGACTCTGGTCCATGACGACGTCATCGACCACGCCGCCATCCGCCGCGGGCGAGCAACCGCATCGTCCATCTACGGAAACACCGCCGCCATTCTGACGGGCGATGTGTTGCTTTCCAAAGCGATGTCCATCCTCGCTCAGGATGGCGACCTGAACATCATCCGTTGCGTTTCCCGAGCTGTCGTCGAAATGGCGGAAGGCGAAGTGAAGGAGCTTGAGCTCAGGGGGCGGTTCGATGTGTCGGAGCCGGACCACTTGAACGTTCTCAGAATGAAAACTGCGGCGTTTATCGAGAGCTGCTGCGAGGTAGGAGCTCTGGTCGCCGGCGCACCTAAGGAAGTCTTGGACGCTCTCAAGCTCTATGGTCACCACGTAGGCTTGGCGTTCCAGATCGTCGACGACCTCCTCGATTACCGCGGATCCGAGGAGAAGACCGGCAAGCCCCTGGCTACTGACTACAAGGAAGGCTGCGCCACGCTCCCGCTTATCTATCTCTCTGACAAGCTTTCACCTTCCGAAGAGGAACTGACCCGAAAGGGATTTGGGAATGGGATTGGAGATACGGAGCTCGCGAGCATCATCTCATGGATGCGGGACCGAGGAGCCTTCGCGCAAACGGAGCAAACCGCGCTGGGTAACCTAGACAAAGCCGTCGCGGCTCTTGATCCTCTGCCCTCGAGCTCGGCGCATACGCTCTTGAGCGGCGTCGCGGACTTCATCATGCGACGCGAAGGATGAGCTCTTAGCCGCCTTCTACCGTCCGCTCGATTTCTTCTCGCTCCATCGTTTCGGGAAAAGCCATCGCCAGCGTTTCTCGGACGTGGTCGGGGGGCGCCGGCGGGATGACCGCGATCATCGTCGGATATTGCCCGAGGTCCAGCTCTTCGAGGGCCGTATCGATAGCCTGGAGCTGCAACTTGGCTTCTGCAAGCGCCTCTAGGAAATCGCGTGACGGCATCTCAGGCGACTTCCCTATTAACCGGTAGCCCAGCAACCGCATGCGCAACGTATCGAGCGTGGTCATGAAGACCGCGCTCTGGGCCTCGGCTCGCTCCACGCCCGCCATCACGCCGGCGTAGTGGTGCCGATACTCAGCGATGTTCTTGTCCGCAATGCGATAGAGCTCTTTCGATTGCGGATCGGTAGGAGCGGCCGACCAAGCAGGGGGGGCCGCATAGAGGTTCCGCTCGGTCTTGAGGACCTCGCTGGAGATCATGTCCGCGCGTCGCAAAGCGATGTACAGCGCTTCCGCGACTCGCCGAATCGTGTTCGGCATCTCATGCAGGTCCGCGATCTGCTCTTTGCGGAGACGCTTCAAGACTTCGTTGAATCGGGCGAGCCGGTCCTGGCAGCCATCCCAAAGAGCCTTGTAACGCCGATTCAAGAATCGAAGCTCTCGACTCGAGTTGTAGGCGGTCATGGCCGCAGTGGCCAGGATGATCGCCCAAATCGGAATGGCTCGCGCAAAGCCAACCGCACCCGCCTCGTCAAGCCTGAGAACCGCGCCGACGAGGACGATCAAGCACAGGACGATGAGTACCCGCGGCACCGCGAGGAACTCCCTCAGGAAGACCTTCAGGTCCTGCCTTCGAATATCGTCCATTACTCACCGTTACGGCAGCGGGGGTCGCCCGGTGGCGTTGGGAAGCGCTCTTTCGACGCAATGCGCCATCTGCAGCAATCTCTCGTCCCGCATTGGGGCCGCGGTTAGCTGCAATCCTACCGGCAACCCTTCGGAAAACCCACAATTCAAGGAAACACTGGGCATCCCCCCAAGGTTCGCGGGAATCGTGCAGTAGTCGAGAAGCTTTAACGCCATCGGATCGTTGCTGAGCTCTCCCAGCTTGAACGCGACTGTCGGACTCGTTGGCGCCAGGAGCAGCTCGGTTTCGCGCAGAGCGTCCTCGAACTGCCGCTTCATCAGTGCGCGCACTTGCTGGGCTCGAAGGTAGTACGCGTCGTAGTAACCGGCCGAAAGCGCGTAAGTGCCGATCATGATACGCGCCTTCACCTCGTGGCCAAACCTCTTGCCGCGTGTCTTCGCCACGACGTCGATGTGGCCGCTTCCCTCCTCTCGGGGGCCGTATCGAATCCCGTCGAACCGTGCGAGATTGCTGCTCGCCTCCGCCGGCGCGATGATGTAGTAAGTTGTGACGCCGTACTTGACGCTCGGCAGCGAGATCTTCTTGAACTCGGCGCCTTCTTTTGCTAAGAGATCGATTGCGCGCTCCACCGCCTCGCGCACGCCGGGGCTGATGGCGTCGGTGAACATCTCTTCCGGTAACCCGATCTTTACGCCCTTCAGGGAGCCTTTCTTAAGCTCGGCCGTGTCGATCGGACCGGTCGATAGGCTCGTACTCTCCATTGGATCATGGCCGGTGATCGCCTCCGCAAGCAGGGCGGCATCCTCAACGGTCCTGCCGAAGGGGCCGATCTGGTCGAGGCTCGACCCGAAGGCGACCAGGCCATAGCGAGAGCACCGGCCGTAGGTCGGCTTAAAGCCGACGATGCCGCACAAGGCGGCGGGTTGGCGAATAGAACCCCCGGTATCGGATCCCAGCGAAAGAGGAGCCATTTCGGCGGCTACCGCGGCTGCCGACCCTCCCGAACTCCCTCCTGGAGACCTCGACGGATCCCAAGGATTTCTCGTGAGCTGGTAAGCGCTGTTCTCGGTCGAGGTGCCCATAGCAAACTCGTCCAAGTTGGTCTTGCCTAGGATCGTCATTCCGGCGGACTTCAGGCGCGTGACAACGGTGGCGTCGTACACCGGCCGGAAACCCTCGAGGATCTTGGAGCCGCACGTCGTCGGGATGTCCGTGGTCGAGAGGTTGTCCTTCAGCGCGATGGGAACCCCGGTCAGCGGTCCACCTTCACCTTTGTCCAACGTCGCCTGGGCCGCCCGCGCGCTCTCCAGAGCCTTCGCCCGATCCGCATACAGGAAACACCCTAACTGAGGGTCCAACTGCTCGATGCGGTCCAGGTGGGCCTCGGCGACCTCCACCGCGGACACCTCCCGTGCGGCAAGCTTGCGGGCCAAATTGGACGCGGAAAGCTGAGTGAGCAACCTCAGTCCTCGATAATGGCGGGCACCACGAACAGGCCGGCCCGGCTGATCCTAGCGTTCTTCAACGCGAGCTCACGAGGAAGGGACTCCCAAGGGAAGTCCTCGGCCCACACGTTTTGCAGGGCGACGGCATGCGCTTGGGCTTCGATGCCGGAGACATCGATTGCCTGGATATCCATGAAGTGCCCAAGCAGTGCGTTTAGCTCGCCCTGAAAGGCGACAACCTCGTCTTCGTCCAGCTCCAGTCGCGCCAACCGGGCGACGTGCCGGACCTCCTCAAGGGAGATTGACATGATATTTGAGTCTAGCACAGGCCTATAATCATGCTAGGGACGAGGTGAAGCACAGGCCAAGCTATTCAGTTGCAACAACGGTCGTGGTCCTCACGATCCTGCTTGCCTTTGTGGCCGCCGCGGTAAAGCCCCTCATTTCAAACCCTCCCACGAACGCCATTGCGACCCATCCGGGCGATTTTCTTAAGCAGGCGGCCACGGAACGGATTGAATGGCGCGCGGTAGAGCCCTCGGCCTTTGCTGATGCTCGCCGCCTAGATAGGCCGATCCTCCTCATAATCGGGGTTGCTTGGAGCCGGAATGGCCGGGAGTTCGACCAAGAGGTCTTCACCCCCTCCGACGTTCAAAACTACATCAACCGAAACTTTGTCGCCATACGGGTGGACGCCCAGGAGATGCCCGCCTGGCTAAGCGCGTATCTCCCCCTGACGCGGGCCAGCTTGGGGTTGAGACCGAGGTTGCAGATCTGGATCCTCGAGCCGGACGGCAGGATCGTCTCCAACATAAGCCGCCGCAAGCCGGAAACCCACATCGACTCTCGACGTTTCCTGGAAGAGCTTGTCCGCATGCGCAAGGCCTACACGCAAATGCGAGTGGAAGGCATTGCCAGCACGCTTGGCGCGCAACACCAGGACGATATTGCCAAGATCGAGGCGCCCGGGACCCGATCGCTTCCCGACTTTGCCGCCGTGTCCACCGCCATTCAAAGCACGGCAAACCGCGAATTCGGCGGCTTCCCCGTAAACGGATACCAGGACCTGCGCCCCTACGCCTGGAGCTACCTCGGGCAGACCGGGCAGACCGCGGTCCTTAGAGACTCTCTGATGCCGTTCCTGAGGTCGCCCGGCGTGGACGTCCTCGACGGGGGCTTCTTCGCGGCGGGTCGGCAACTGAACTGGAACGAGATCGAGTTCGACAAGATGGCCGTCCAGACCGCCGAGATGGCCTCCATGCTCACTGCCGCGCAGACCTTGATGCCCCGACAGGACCAAGGCATCTGCGATTACGTGACGAGAAAAGCCGTCGCGTCGCTTGCCAATGAGTTTCTGGATGAGAATGGATTCATCCGCCCGGCCAGGATAGGAGACGAACGTCCAAACGGCCGCAGCCAGCGAAGCAGTGTCTCCCCCCGAAGGCTGAGAGAGGTGCTCGACCCGGAGGACCGCCAATGGGCTCGCGATAACCTTGGCCTTCGAGTTGAGACTAACCCTCTGATGGTCCCTTGCCTGACTGGGCAGGCTCCCTCCACGCAGGAGGAAGCCATCATCCAGACGCTAAGAGCTGCAGCTACACCGAGCACGTTTGCAAATGGGACGTACATGGATGTCACCGGCACGGTTGCCGCGAGGATTATGGAGATCGGCCGCTGGCGTGGCGACGCATCGCTCATCAGCTTTGGAAGCGATCTCTTCAATCGGATCGATGCCACCAGGGTCAGCAACCAGGTTCCTCACGATCTGATCGTTTCCGTTCGCTCGCCGGCGACTCTTATCGACTACCTGGCCTACTCGGATGCGGCTCTCCAAGACTATCTCTCTTCAGGACGGGTGGTCTCTCTTCAAAATGGCCTCGCTGTGCTGCAGCGTGCCCTGTCCACGTTTGCCGGCCCTAATCCAGGCGAATACCGCATCGGGCTTCCTCCAGGTTCCGACCTCTTGCCGGACACGACTATCGCGCCTCAGCTAGTCGACGACGTGGGCGAATCGGCATCCGCGAAGATCGTGCGGCTTTGCACGTCTTACGGGTGGCTCCTCCTTGGCACGCCCTCCGAAACCAATCCAGGCGTGCTCCTTCTCCGATCCGCATTTGCGACGGAGAGTCTCATGGCCGAACCCGCTTCAGGCTTGGGCATTTTCACAGCCGCGTTTTCTTGCAGCTCTGCTTTGCTCGCCGACAACACCTATGGGATCACGGTGGGGCAGGACGCGCAGGCGCTTGCGGATGGATTGGCGTCTGCTCGACCCTACCGATTCATAGCTCCCGCTTTTGGCCCCGTACGTCCTGATCTCAGAGACAAGCCGGCGGGGATCTACGTCGTTCGGGACGGCGTGCCATCGGGGCCGTTGAGCATCGAACAGGCTCTGAACGCGTTGCCCCGTAAGCTGAACGTGGGCAATTAGGACGGGCGCGGTAAGGCCTCTTGGGTTCATAATCTCCCCCGGAGGGGTCGCATAGAGGTCTAGTGCGCCGCACTCGAAATGCGGTAAGGGGCAACTCTTCGTGGGTTCGAATCCCACCCTCTCCGCCATCAGGCGCAGGTCGTAAAAAAATGGCCAAAAGGTCAACCACGGTGGCCTCCCCTTCTGGCCATTTTCGATCAGAACTTGTACTGAACGCGAATAGTGGACACGTTGTAGCTTCGATTGCTCGTTCGAGCGTCGTCCGTGAACCGCTCCAGCGCCGCACTAAGCTGTAGGTTGGGTCTGAGGTGGTGGAGGAAAGCTAAGCTGAAGCCGTGGAAGAGATCACCGGACACGTG
>JAXDKF010000158.1:0-3999 GCA_034667265.1 Fimbriimonadaceae bacterium | reverse complement strand
TAAACCCCTTATCGCTTCGACCGAACCCTACCACGGGACTTTAGCGTCGGCTACACTGAAACTGTGACGTCTGACCCCGTAGAGCGTTACCTGCTGCGGGCCTCGAGAGTTGGAAGACGAGCCCGCCTGCGGCCGATGCAGCTTGCGGAGGTCTTCGATCTCTCCCTGCGCGTCTACCGCACCCTAGGATGGCGGATCCTTGTGGCGGCCTCGTTCCCGACACTCTTTACGTTGGGCGGGCTGGCCTTCCTCTTTCAATACGTTATGCCCGGCTTCATGTGGACGTCTCAAGGCACCTCCGAAAGCGGTCAGGTAGTGCAGGCGGGCGTCAATATGGTTCTTGGCGTGCTGGTGGCCGGGCCGCTGATCCTGATCGGAATCTCTCTAGCCACGACCTACATAGCGCCGCTCGTTTCCGATTTCATGCACGGTTTACCGCCCAATCATAAGGCCGCTCACGAGGCGCAGTGGAAGAGCGCGCCGCGCATGCTGTGGGTTAGTTTCCGAGAGTCGCTGTTGGCCGCGAGCGGCTCCATCGTCGGCGGCGGCCTCCTCTTTGTGAGCTGGATGTTGACCCGCTCCACCGGGTCGGAGTCCGTCGTTGCGGGAATCGTGCTGATCGCCGGGATCGGCGCCCTCTGCGTGGGAGGCATCGGAGCATTATTCGTCGTAAGCGCCCATGCATTGGTCGCTCCGATCGCTGCCATCGAGAGGGCCAGCGCGGGCCTCGCCGCGAAACGCAGCCGCGACCTTATGAAGGCGCGTACCTATCACGGCAGCGGATACGATTCCGTCTGGTCGCTCTACCTCATGCTGGGGCTTATCGCACTCATCCTCTGTGGCGGCGCGGCCGCTCTCGTGGACATCATCGGAATTGGCAATCATCTTTCCGGAGTGAATCTCAGGCAGATGCGACCGGTCATAGAAGCGGCAGTTGGCCTGATCCCGATTTATCTCACGTTGTGGGTGGTGGTTCCCGTATGGGCGGTAACCGTCACCATCATCTATTTCGAGCGGCGGGTCCGCTTGGAGGGTTATGACATCGAAGCGCTGGCTGCGGACGTTTGGCATCCGGACCGCGAAGATCGTCTTCGCGCTTAGTCTGCTGCTAAGCTGCCTGTCCTTTGGAGCCGGCGATGCCGGGTCCCAGCTACGTGCCTTCAAGGGCAAAACCCCGGACCAGCAGCTCGCACTCCTCGAGGATTGGGATTCTAAGGGCGAGCTGACTCCCGATCTTCAAGCCGAGCTTGCGTCTATCGAAGCGAACCTCGAATATGCGCGTAGCCCTAACTGGCTCCAGAAGAAGATGGAAGTCTTCGAGGGCATGCTGGAGATGCGGGTTCAAGCGGCCGGACACGTCTCGTCTGGAGATCCCGTGGCGACGGCGAAGCAGATCAAGTCTTCTCCGGTGTACCGTGACCCCGGCGTGCAGGAGCAAGCCAACTGGCTGGCGGGCGCGGCGGAGCGGCTCAACAATCTGAAGAATCCGCTCCAGTGCAACCCTCCCGATACCTCAAACGTGGGCTCGCCGGACCTCACCGGTTGGGAGTTGTTCGCAAAGCTTCTCTTGTGGGGACTTCTGTGCGCGGCGGTGATCGCGTTCCTCGTGTTTGCATTGAAGAGGTTCGTGTGGTCCAAGCGCTTGGAGCGCAAGGCCAAGGCGTTGCTCGACGAAGATGAGCCAGAGAGAACTCTCGACGAATGGCTCGAGCTCGCAGACCGCTTGGAGCGGCAGGGCAAGTACCGGGAGGCCGTGAGATGTCTCTATCTGGCTTGCCTCCTGAAAATCGACGAGGCTCGCATCGCAAGATTCGAGCGCAGTCAAACCAATTGGGAGCACCTAGCGAGGATCGAGGCGAGCCCCGCCAGACCCAGTGACCTTGAATTCCGCGAGCCGACAAGGGCGTTCGACAACATCTGGTACGGCATGCGCGTGAACGGCTCTGAAGACGTGATGCGGTTCCGCGCTTGGTACCGCCAGGTGACCGAGTCAGTGAGGGCGAAAGCAGCGTGAAAGGACGATCGCCCGTTTGGACCGCCGGCCTCGCGTTGCTCGGCATTCTAGTCATCGCGGTGGGCATCATCGCTCTCGGCACGCGAGAGACGGAGCCGTTTCCGAGCGCGCAATCGTATCTTCCAAGCGGCTCTTCAGCCCTCATGGAGCTCTTCCGGCGGTCCGGTTACAAGGTGGTCGTAGACCAGAACACGGAACCGAACTTACAGCCGGGCGACGTTGCCGTCGCATTCTTTCCGATCACCCCCCTCACGTCGAAATCTTTCTTTAACATGGATGAAGCAGAGCGTGATCCAACGCGCGAGAAGCTGGACGCGTTTGTGGCCGATGGCGGAAAGTTGATGAGCTTTCCCCTTTCGGCAAACTTCCACGAAGCCTCTACCAGAGCTTTGAACGCTCGCGCTACAGTTGAGTCCAAAAGCGGCCAAAAGGCCACGGTCAGCGGAAGCGAGTTCGGACGGCCGACTCCCTACTTAGATGGCTCACCAACCGACGAGTACCAGCTGTGGGGAACGCGCCAGGGCCAAGTAGCCAGCCTGAGGAGGGTCGGGAAAGGTCAGGATCTGGTCTTTTCAGATGGGCTCCTCGCCACCAACCGCTTTATCGACCGCGAGCAGAACGCCCTTGTCGTAATGGATGCGGCGCGGACGATCGCACGTCCAGGCTCTCGAGTGGTGTTTGTCGAAGCCGCCTTTGGCAATGCCAGCGTTCCGGCTCTGACCGAGCTCATCGGGCCGTGGGCGAAAGCAGCTTGGCTACAGCTCTTGCTCCTTGGAGTCGTGCTGGTCTACACGTTGGGCAAGCCGTTTGGATTGCCGGATGCTGAGCGTCGGAAGCAACGCGGCACGCGGGAGCTACTCGATGCGATGGCGGACACGTTGCGCCGCGGCAGGATGACTAAGCTCGCTCTGCATTCGGTTTACGACGACGCCAACCGTTTGCTGCGCAAATGGTTCCGAACGCCGCGAGACACTTCGCGAATGGACCCCGAAGCGCAGAGCCTTGTGGACCTGCACCACGCGTTGAATCGCGTGGAGGCGGCCATCCAGATTGGTGCGCCGGAGGATGAGGCAGCCCGCATGGTCCGGGACGTCGAAAGGCATCTGCGCGAGGTGGCGACTCAGGGCGCCCACTCTTATCGGCCCGGGAGCTAAACTCGTTCCATGCGCCTGTGGATCCTCTCGCTCGTCCTCGTAGCTGTCTTGGGCTGTGCCAAGAACCAGCCGACGCACGAGGCAGCAGTTGCCACCCAGCAAAAGGCCATCAGCGAGGGCGGGGTCAAGGATGCCGATCTCGCGAAGTACAAGAAGGAATACGAGCTCTCCAAAGCCCTGTACGTAAAGGAGCCTGATAACAAGATCGCAAAGGAGACCTACACGTTTGCGACCGTGCGGTACGCCACCTCGACGATGTACTCGGACTCGCTCGACTTCAAGGTGAAGTATCGAGAGGCGTTGAAGCTCTTCCGAGAAGCCCTCAAGGTCGACCCCAAGAACGAGGACGCCCTCAAGTCCAAGAACATGATCGAGGACATTTACACGAAGATGGGCCGGCCGATCCCGCAGTCCTAGCCAGCCCGGGTGATAACGGCTAATAGCGTCGTTTCACATTTTTCTTTAAATCCCTTGCGTTAGCCGCTTAGATGATATATAGTGCCAACATAGTACTTTTGAGGCCATGATCGGGCCGAGATTGCAATGAGGGTTGTGCGTACCGGCAAACTGTTACGAGGATTAATTGTGGCGACCGCCGCTTCGCTTGTCGCCGCAGGTATCGCCCAACCGTATCTAAGCCAGCCGGTTCTGGTACTAGACTTCCCAGCGCGCGTTGGAACCATAGACGGAGATCATCCCCGTTATCTTTCGATGACCTTATTGAATCCTTGGTTTCGAAAGGTCGACGTGGAGAGCGTGAACTGCGGTTGCAGCAGCACCGACGCTGGCGGCAAGGTTACGATTCCTCCCTTTGCCAGAAAAACGATCAAG
>JAXDKF010000157.1:0-4295 GCA_034667265.1 Fimbriimonadaceae bacterium | reverse complement strand
GTGTCGATGAACGCGATTTGGTAGTCGTCCGAGTTCGCGATGCCGAGGACCCGCTTGCGCGTGGTCTGCGGCTTGTTGCTGACGATGGAGACCTTGTGGCCCACCAGGTGGTTGAGCAGCGTGCTCTTGCCGACGTTCGGCTTCCCGATCAGCGCGACGTAGCCGGATTTAAAGGTCTTGTCCGTTTCCGTCACTCCGCACTCCTCAACACTAAACGCTCAAAACTCAACGCTTAGCTCTACTCTCGCTTCCGGAACATGACATTGATGTCCAGGTCGCCGAACTCGCGGTCGGCGCCTTCTCGCCGAGCCGTCATCGGCTCCTCGCTGCCGCCGCGGCCCCGCCCACGCTTGCGACGACGCCTTCCGGGCGTCGAGCTCTCTTCGGCTGGACCGACAGGCTCCTCTTCTTCGAATTTCGGGCGGAACAGAAGTTCCTCGGCCACGTCGTCCGTGACGCCGCCTTCGATCATCCATTCGTTGAGGCGCATGATCGGCACGTCGAAGCTGACCGCGTCAAACCGGACCGTGTTCTCGGAGCGCTCAGGCAGACCTTCCAGAGTGAGGAGGGTGGTTGGGTCGATGGAGAGGAGCTGCTCGATTTCGCCATGAATGCCCACGAGGAAGACGTGAGTGGAACCGGCGGTCGCATTGAACCGCAGGTGCGTGGTGTCCTCGGCGGCCCATTGGCCGCTAAGCAGGTTGTAAGCCGACCACTTGCTAGGCAGCGTGATCGTGCGCGGCCCCGCCTCGCGGCAGTGGATCGTAAGAAACGGCGCGCGGACGTGGACCAGGTCGTCCTGGAAGTTCCAAATATGCGCACCGGCCATCTCTCCCAAGGCACGAATAAGCGAAGGCGTGACGGCGGGCTCGCCGAGGAACACGGACGTCCATCGGCCGCCACCTTCGGCGACCTCATTAAAGTCCTTGATCACGAAGCTGGGCAGGCCGGTTTGCGTGTACTCCCCGAGGATCACACCCTCCTCATTGATGCCGAAGTAGCTCGGCTCGAGCTGGGATGGTGGGATCATGCGATTGGGGAACGCCTCTACCAGCGGGTGGCGCCGGTTGAGGATCGTCGTGCCTGATTTGCTGTGGTAAGGCTGCGGCTTGAGGGCGATGCCGGTGACGTCTCGCGCTCTTTCCAAGGAGTCGCGCCCGGAGTCGAACAGTCCCGCGGAATAGAGCCAGAACAGGACCTTGTCGTCGCGGTGCAGGCGCTCTTTGATAGCGGATCGAAGATCGGGGCGGATGTCCCAAGCGTTCAGGAACAGATAGAGCTTAGATTCGGGGAACCGCTCTCGGTGCGCGAGGTCGCTCAACAAGAAGAAGCCGACGCTTAGGCCAGATCGCAGAGCGGACTCGCGCGCGTTCTGAATGAGAAGACGGAAGGCATTCGGATCCACCAAGTAGGCCAGCGCCCGCTCGTCCACAAATACCGCGACGTCGGGATCCGTCAGCGGAGCGGCCATGCGCATGATGAGGCTCTGGCGCACCTTCGCCGCGCGGTCCCAAATCGTCGCGGTCTTGAGCCACCCATTGCCCCAAAGATCCATCCACGTGACGCCCGATCCGTGGGCCAAAGCGGCGCCCACTCCACGCAAGTGAACGCTCTCGAGGGCCTGCGGAGTGCGGATGACCGGGTTGAATTCGTCGGGCTCGGTGCCCACGCCGATCGCGGTCTTGAAGTCTTCTTCGCTGATATAGAGCTTGCCGTTGAGGGCGAAGCTGTCGATCGGGTTAGGGAAGGGCGCGGTTCCGCCGGGCTCCCGGTTCTTGTAGCTCGGAGGGCCGGCGATGAAATCGACTTCCTGCGTCCGCAGCAACTTGCCAAGCGCCAAGTGTCCGCTGGACGGATGCGCCCATTCGAACGTGTAGCCGTAGCTTGCGCCGACGAGGAAATAGCCCGAGCTGGCTTCTTTCGTGGCGTAGGCGAGATCGGCGATGCGGTCGACCGTCGCGTCGCTAATGAACAGGTGGTAGTCGACGTAGCGGCGCTGCTTCCGGCTGGAGCGGACGAAGCGGTCTCCCTCCGCACCCTCGGGTTGATAAGGCGGGATCTGCACAGTTTCGAACCGAACGCCGCCGTCGAACCACGACGCGCGGAGCGCGACTTCGTCATCCGAATATCGCGTGCGGACCCAGTCCTTGAACTTCGCGCGCGCGGAAGGCGAGTCGTCGTAGCCCCCGTCCACCGGCACGAACCATTCGCCGCGCTCCAGGTGGACGCCAAGGATATTGTCGCGCTGGTCGAGCAGCCGTAGCTTACGAGTGAATTCTTCCAGACACTTCTTAGCGACGCCCCAATACTTATTGTCGCAAAGACTCGGCTCGGCCATATCGCCGTGAAGGCCCACGTACTTCGCGTCGGGATATTCCTTCTCCCATCCTCGCGGGGCTACAAACACCACGCGGAAAAGGATCTGGCATTCTGGGTCGATCTTCGCTGCCGTAGAAAGCAAGTAGGCGGCAAAGCTCACGGCGTGATCGACGCCCTTTGGATTTACTTCGAGATCCACGAGAAGGGAGTGAAGGTGAACTCCCGCTTCTGCCGCTAGCCGGAGTTCTTGGAGCACTGTTTCCACGCGGCGCTCGTCGGTGCAGTTGCCGAAGAAGCCGATCGGCGGATACACGCGGCCGTTACGCACCAGCGTTGGGATCCCGTCCCTGAGCACGACTTGGGGAGCATCAGAGGGAATCGGAATGAGCGCCTTGAGCTGCGGCTTGGGCCTTTCCGGCTTGGGCTGGACTGGGGCTTCGGGTTCGGGCGCGCGTCGGCCGCGGCCCCTGAACTGAGGTTTGGGAAGGTTATCGTCGATCTCTGCTTGTGCGGCCGGCTCGGCGGCGGCAGGCTTTCGTCCACGGTCCCTGCCGCGTCCTCTTCGCTCTACCTTTTCCGGCTTGTGATCCTCTGGCTCCGTCTGGGCGGGCTTTGTCGTTCTGCTCCTGGTCTTGGTGGCGCGCTGAATGGGACGCCAAGTGGGGATCGGCAAATCGTTCTCGTCGCGCAGAGCGAGGTATTCGATTGGCGCCGGGGCCACTGCGGCTTCTGGCTCTTCCTTCCTCCTGGAGGTCGCTCTTCGCGCGGGCTTGCGGAACGTGACGTTCTCGGCAACGGGATCTTGGACAGGGGCAGGCTCTGGAGGAGATGCCTCGGGCTTTTTCCTTCCCCGAACGGCTTTGGGTTTGGACGCTACCTCCGCAGGCTCTGCTTTGGGCGCGGGCTTGCGAGCTCCACGCTTGGGCTTTGCGGGGGCCTCGGTCTGTGCCTGGTTTTCGGGGGCTGTTGTCAGCTCGGAAATCGGTTCTTGTTGATCTACGGTCGGTTTCTTTCGGGGCATGTCGGTTGTAAAAGTGATCGGCGGGTCCAGGCCAACAGGTCTTCCGGAGTCTCGAGGATCATCGATGGGTTTTCCTGAGAGAGCACGGAGGCTGGGACGGAACCATAGGCGACCGCGACCGGTGTTACTCCGGCGGCGCGGGCGCTCTGCATGTCGAAAATAGCGTCGCCGACCAAGAGGGCCTCATCGGGCGAGACCGCGAGAAGCTCGCAGGCGCGCTTGACGCACTCCGGATCGGGCTTGGGCTTTGAGACGTCCGAGGCGCACACAGTAGCGTCCACGTAATCCCGGCCCACAAATCGCGAGAAAAATAGGTCCATCTCCTGAGCGTTCTTGCTGGTCACGAGGGCTGTCTTTAGACCCGCCTTATGGCAGAGCTTCAGCGCCTCGATGGCCGGCTCGAACACGCGCTCGAGATCGTGATGGTATTCGTAGCGAGAAATGGTGTACCGGATCATATCGTCCAGCTCCGCTCTCGTAGGCTCAGTCTTGGCGTATCGCTTGAACTGGATGCTGAGGGGAAGGCCGATAAGCTGGCGGATCTCTTGATCGGGCGGGCGCGTATTGGTGAAATGCTGGAGAGCGTCACCGAGGCCGTTCACGATCTTGTCCATGCTGTCGACGAGAGTGCCATCGACGTCGAAGAGCACCGCTTTGTAGTCGCTGAGCGACGGCTCCCGGGACATCGGATTTGAGTATGGCACTTTGAGGGCCTGTGCGCTGTCGGCTGTGGGCTGTGGGCTGTGATTCAGGATGCAGGATTCAGGATTCAGGATTCAGGATTGCCTAGGCAGTCCCTCCCGCCGAGAGCCTCGAGCCCCATCACCTGCCGCCCGAATAGCCCGCCCTGAGGCAACGTAGACACTTGTATAGCTCAGCGTTTCCCCTTCCGGCGATCCCCACAATAGTGCGGGGAAGGGCAGTGGGGAAGTGTTGGCTAATTCCAGCCGCTCGC
>JAXDKF010000156.1:0-7003 GCA_034667265.1 Fimbriimonadaceae bacterium | reverse complement strand
GGACGAGGACGCCCACAATCTGATCGTCGAGAGAGACGGCAAGAGCCTGCTTTATGCAACGGACACGGGTATCTGGCCAGAGGAAACGTGGTTCCGGCTCCGCGATTTCCGCCTCGATTTGTTGGTCATCGAGTGCACCAACGCCTTTGTAGCCAACGACTATCTCGGCCACCTGGACATGGAGCAGTGCGTCGGGGTCGTGAACCGACTTCGCAAGCAGGGCACGCTCGGACCGGACTCGCGCGTCGTCACCACTCATCACAGCCATCGCGGTAACGCCACTCACAAAGAGTTGGAGGACGCGCTCGCGCCTCACAAGATTGAGCCTGGCTACGATGGAATGTCGATCGAGATTTTTTGAAGCTTTTCGAAGCGAGCCAGCGTCCCTACATCGCCAACGGATTGGCGGGCGCATAGGCTAGGATGGCCTCTTCCTTCCCGTGGGTATTGGTTTGCCCCGAGGTCTGATGGGCCCTGTTCTCCGTGACAGGGCCCATCGATTTTAGTAGACTGCGCCGCGATGCGCAAAGCGGTCCTCGACGTTGGCTCCAACTCCGTTTTGCTGTTGGTCGAGGACAAGGCTGGCGACGTTTGGTCTGCGGTTTGTGAAGACACCCGGGTGACGTCTCTCGGCGAGGGCACGAAGGAGTCGGGCGTGCTGAGCGAGGCCGCGATGCAGCGGACATTAGCCGGCATGAAAGAGCTATGGGATCTCGCCTTGTCTCACGGCGCTACCGAGATTCAGGCTGCCGCCACCATGGCCGCGAGGATCGCTTCCAACACGCCGGAGTTCCTGGCGCGAGCATTTGCGCAGGGTACGCCAGTTTCCGTCTTGTCGGGCGAAGATGAGGCGGAGCTTGGATTTCGTGCAGTGGCCAACGATCCAGCGTTTGGCGATGCACTCCGCTTGTCTATAGTCGACGTGGGCGGGCAGAGCACTGAGATGGTCACCGCGGATCGCCATGGCGATGGATGGAAGGTGTTGTTCCGCCGCAGCTATCCGATCGGAACGCTTGCGTTGCGAGGCGGCTTATTGAAAGACGAATGCCTTACGACTCCTGCGCTGCTGCGCGCGGTGAAGGAGATCGACGACGCCATCGGGCTTATTTATTTGCCGAATCAATGCGGTGAGGTGGTGACGCTGGGCGCTACTGGCACGAACCTGATTACGATCCGCGAGCAGATGACCGCGTGGGACCCTGCTCGCGTGCATGGGGCGTACCTCGACTACGAGGAGGTCAGCAAGGCGGTGGGATGGATGTCGCGCATGACAGACGCGGAGCGAGCCGCGATTGTGGGAATGGAGCGCGGGCGGGAGAAGACCTTGCACTTGGGGGCATTGATCCTCGAAAGAGCGCTGCATGCCTTTCGCGCTCTGGGCACGCGAGTCAGCGTGCGCGGCTGGCGGCACGCGTTGTTGGAGAGTCCGTAGTTCGTCTCCTGTAGTTTGAGAAGGCAAATCAGTACTCATCTCCTTGCAATTCCGTGATAATAGGGCTGACGTGTTCGTGCACATGTCGCCTAGGGAACGGATCGGATATGCCGGAGTGGCAGGCTTGGTCCTGTTTGGGTTCGGGTTTGTGGGAGCGCGCCACCTCCGGAAGCCTGCCCCAATAGTTTTCGAGAGTGCACCCGTTGCGAGCACCAATGCGACGAGGGCTGGGCAAGAAACGCCAACCGAGGTTGTCGTGCATGTAGCGGGAGCGATTAAGAACCCCGGAGTAGTCCGCTTGCCTGTCGGTGCGCGCGTGGTGGACGCCGTGCACGCGGCGGGCGGACCTGCAGCGAACGCTGATCTGGATTCTGTGAATCTGGCCGCGAAGCTGATTGACGCCAGCCAATTGCGGATCCTTACCAAGAACGAAACGAAGACAACGTCCCCGAGCACGGCTGTGAGTCGCCACAAGACGGTCGTTCCAGAGATAGACAGGGGCGGATACTTCGCACCTGTCGAGATCCCGCCTGAATACCTCGCGAAAGCGGAGATTGCGCCGGCTCCTCCATCTGCCAAAGCGCAGCAGATCGTGTCCGGGCCGCCGGCGGTCACCACGGAGGCGCCAGCGGCCAGCAATAGGTGGGCGGCGGCGAAGCCCGCGCCTAGTGAGGTGGCGATCAACGCGGCATCCCTCGAGGAGCTTCAGAAACTTCCTGGCGTCGGGCCGGCGACGGCGCAAAAGATCTTGGCCTATCGCGAAGCGAATGGCCCATTCAAGTCTGTCGAGGAGATATTGGCCATCAAAGGCATCGGGCCAAAGAAGTTTGAGAAGATGCGTCCTTATTTGAAACTCTAGAGGGGTACCGCGGCTCATTGCGACGGGCAGACAACCACCGCAGGATCATCGTCTAGGAAGGCGATGCTACGGATGATGTGGACAACGTGTGCACAATCCGCGCTATCCTATATCGACGGGCGGCCAGGAAGGCCGGTCTGCGCCAAAAAGAATTTGGCTGCGTTTGAAGCGCGTGCCACGTCCTTTTCCACGAGCAGGCGTCTCGCCCGTGCCACGGATGGTTACGTATGCAAGCAGGCAATCTCTTTGAGAATCAAGCCACGATAAAGGTGATCGGCGTCGGCGGCGCAGGAAGCAATGCCGTCAACCGAATGATCTCCGAAGGCGTCGTTGGCATCAAATTCGTCGCTCTCAACACGGACGCCCAAGCTCTCGGTCTCTCGTACGCCGACAAGAAGATCAATCTTGGAGAAGGGCTCACCAAAGGCCTTGGCGCGGGCGGAAATCCAAGCGTGGGCGAGGCGGCCGCGCGCGAAAGCGAGAGGCAAATCGAGGCCGAGCTCGAAGACGTCGACATGGTGTTCATCACCGCCGGCATGGGCGGCGGCACGGGAACGGGAGCCGCTCCGGTCGTCGCCGAGCTCGCCAAGCGCCGGGGAATTCTGACCGTCGGGGTCGTCACCAAGCCTTTCCTCTTCGAAGGTCCCAAGCGACGACGCCTCGCCGACGAGGGTGCGCAAAGACTCCAGCAGCACGTCGACACGCTGATCACCGTTCCCAACGACCGCTTGCTCAACGTGGTCGAGAAGAGGACGACCATGCAGGAGGCTTTTGCCGAGGCCGACGACGTGCTCCGCCAAGGCGTGCAGGGCATTTCCGACATCATCCTGCTGCCCGGCATCATCAACGTGGACTTCGCAGACGTGAGGACGGTCATGTCGAATGCGGGTGTGGCTTTGATGGGCTTGGGCCGCGGCCATGGCGAGCAGCGTGCTCGCGTCGCCGCGCAGATGGCGGCCACCAGTCCGTTGCTCGAGACCACCATTCAGGGCGCGAAGCGAATTCTCGTCAACGTCACTGCCGGGCCAGATTTCAGCATCGGCGAAGCGCACGAGGCGATGGACTACATCCTGCATTTTGCGGACGCGGAGGACGCGGACATCATCATGGGCCACGTGATGAAGGAGTCCGTCGAGGGCGAGGTTCTCATCACGCTCCTCGCCGCGGGCATGGACCCGAGCGCGATCCGGCCTCGTGCGGACTCTGCCGTGATTGAGACGGCTCCCCAGGCCGCGCCAGCGCCAAAGCCCGTGGAGAAGCCTGTTCAGCCGCCAGAGCCGGTCGGCACGCCGATCCAACTCGACGAGCTCGACGTCGACATACCCACGTTCCTTCGCCGCCAACGGCAGAACGGATAAACGACTCTAACGGACACCCCGCCCGCTCGGGGGCGGGGACTAACACTTTGCTTGTCAACCAGGCGCAACGAACCACCCTGGGTTATCCTATGTCTAACTCAAGCGTCCAGCTGGACTAGATTCGCCATCACACGCCTGTTCGGAGGGCTGTGCCCACTGAGGCCGTAGGCTCATGAGATCGGATCGCATTAAACCACCATGAATGACGAATCCGATGTTCCACGTCCGAACCGCGAAGCGCAGGTGCTCTCGTTTGCCGCGGAAGGGATGACCGACCGACAAATCTCCCAGGAGTTGGGCATCAGCTTGGCCACCGTCGACACCTACTGGCGACGGATCCGCTCAAAATTCAATGCGACCAGCCGGACAGAAGCCGTCGCAAAGGCTCTCAATCTGAGATCCTCCAGCGCTATTACGCTTGCTCACCTCGAAAACGACCGGCTTGTAAGCGAGATGCTCGAACACCTGGTCTTTGAGAAAGCGCTGCAAGAGCGTCTCGAGAGTCAGCTAAGCCTTGCCGCCGAGCGGGGAGACCAACTGACGATTCTTCTCGAGCACTTATGGAGGACACGGGTCCTAATGGGAAATCTCGGCGCCGTGATGTGGTGGGCTCAACCTTCGCCCCCTTGGACCATCGACTGGATATCCGATAGTGTTGCGCAATGGGGGTATGAGGCTGCAGACCTCAGACAGAAGCGCCCGCTAATCGCCCTGGTTCATGACGACGATGTCATATCGTTCGAAGCAGGCGCGCTGCTGGCCGTGCGCGGCAAAAGTCAACCGATTGAACGCGAATACAGGGTAAGGACTGCTTCCGGAGAAGTTCGGCTTGTACGCGAGAGGTTGGCCTCGATGATCACGCCCGTAAGAAACCAGCCGAGCCTCATTGGCATTCAGATGGACCTAAGCCCCGCCCCGCCAGGTGTCACGTAGCGGACAAAGCTGAACGGGGATCCTGCAATGGCACAAAGATGGGAATCTTGAAGGAGAATGTACTTCCTTTCCCGGGTGTGCTTTCGACACTAATTTCCCCGCCATGCGCTTCTACTGTGAGCTTGCAAAAGGTGAGTCCCAAGCCTGTTCCCACAACGCGGCCGCCCTCGCGAGACTCCACTTGGCCGAACTTCTCGAAGATACGCCCGAAAGCTTCGCGGGGAATGCCTTCGCCAGTATCCATAACGGAAAATATCAGCGACTCGCCATTATCGGCGTCGCGTACTTCGATCGTCACGGTCCCCCCTCCAGGCGTGAACTTTATTGCGTTTCCGAGGAGGTTCACCAGGGTCCGTCGCAGCTTATTTTCGTCTCCACGGAATGTCGGGAGGCCGGGTCGCAGTGTCCGAACGATCTTCAAGCCCTTGCCTTCAGCAAGAGCGCTGACCTGGCTAAGAGCCGAGTCCACGAGGTCGATGGCAGATAAGTCCCCGTAGTCGAGTTGCATCGACCCTGATTCCAACTTCTCCACGTCCAAGAGGTCGTTGATCATGGCGAGCAAAGTCTCGCCCCCGGTGACGGCAATGTCCATCATCTCCTTTTGATCGCTGTTGAGGTCCCCAGCCGATTCGACTGATTGCATCCCCACCATCAACGAAGTCAGCGGAGTGCGCAAATCGTGGATGATCATCCGCGTTAGGTCATCCCTGAGCCGTTCCAGTTCCTGCAGACGGGCGTAGTTTCGTTGGAGCTCTTCAAACAGCTCCGTCTCACGATCGTGCGCGCGCTTCTTGTCCAAACAGGCGCCAATGCGGGCTTTGAGTAGTGTCGGACTAAACGGCTTTGCCAAGTGATCCTCTGCGCCCAGCTCGATGCAACGGACGACCGAATCCAACTCGTCCAGCGCCGAGATCATGATTACCGGAATGTGCCGAAGTCGCTGGTCGCCTTTCAGAGTCCTGAGGACTTCATAGCCGTCCATGCCGGGCATCATGATGTCGAGAAGCACGAGATCGAAAGTGGCGGCCTCCAACATTTGGAGAGCCTGCTGGCCCCCCTCCGCGGTAGCCACAGCGTAGCCCTGGCTCTCGAGGCGTCGGGACAGCACGTCTCTGTTGGCCTCGCTGTCATCCACGACCAACAGGGAGCCGTGTGCCTTGGCGGTCGCCGATTCCACGCGAGGTTCTTGCGGCGAGGTTGTTTGCGCAACCGCGGCCGGCGCGGCGGGAGCGTTTGTCCTGCCCACTGAATTGAAATTGTCGTTAATGACGGCCAGCAATAACTGCCCGGCGGCGCCAACCTTCGCCAGGTCCGGAAGAAGGACGTCGTACCCTGCTTCCTCTGCTTGCTCCTTGAGCAGGTCGGAATATCCAATGATCTGGTTCAGAGGGGTGCGCAGCTCGTGGATGAGGGCTGAAGGCAGCTCGTGCCGGACGTCCGCATTCTTGCGATGGCGCTCGGTCACGGGGTTTCGCCTCCCTCTGCCGCCTGGCTGTCATGCTTACTTAGCTGAGCCTCGATTTTGGCAAGCAGGCGCGGAAGATCGACGGGCTTCGTGTCGTAATCGTCGCAGCCGGCCTCCATGGCCTTGTCCCGATCGCTAGACATCGCGTGCGCGGTTAGTGCAATCACGGGAATGTGTCGGGTCGAAGCGTCTGCCTTTAGGATGCGCGTCGCTTCCCAGCCGTCTATAGCGGGCAAGCTCATGTCCATCAGCACGAGATCCGGGGCAAGGCTTTGCGTCATCGCGATGCCGCTCGGCCCGTCCACTGCTAGCACGACCACGTAGCCCTTCCGTTCTAATCTCCGCGACAGCATGTCCCGGTTCATCTCGTTATCCTCGACTAATAAAATTTTAGACATTGGTTTGTTTGAGCGCCGTCCGCTCCTCTGCGATCGGCTGGCACCCCGCAGAGTTGACCACCAGATCGAGGACTTGCTCCAAGATGGCTTCCCGCGACTCGCCTGCCTTATGGAGAATGGTGTGGACGCTGCCGTTGAGGCGACGCAGTTGATCGGCATTGAGGTCGTGGGCGGTCAGCACGACGATCGGTATCAAGCGCCAACTGGGATTCAGACGCACTTGCGCCACGAATTCGATGCCGTCCATTTCCGCGGACATCAGGTCGAGCAAGATCGCGCTGGGACGCTCACGCTCCATGCACGCGAGCGCTGCACTGCCGCTCGCCGCCTCGCTGACTTTCCAGCCCTCTCTTTCCAAAATGTCGCGCGTGACGGCCCTGGATACCGGATCCACTTCGACGAGCAGGACCGGGCAAGGCGGGTCCGGGCACGCGTATTTTTTGAGGATCTGCGATAGACGACGGCGATCAACGGGCTTCGTCGCATATTCGGCCGCGCCGAGCGTGTAGCCACGGTCCCGGTCGTCGATCATCGTCAGCATGATCACCGGAATATCTC
>JAXDKF010000155.1:0-5832 GCA_034667265.1 Fimbriimonadaceae bacterium | reverse complement strand
CCCTCCTTCAAAGGAGGGGAATGAAACAGGAGGTTTTAGGCGAGCTCCTTCGTCGCTCGCCTAAAACTTCCTTGCGGCGTTTCTCCCGTCAAGGGAGGGGGACGTCCGTCCTTTTTTGACCCCCGGCCATCCGAGAGCGTGCGCCCCGCGTTTAACGGGCCAGGAGAGCGTAGCCCTACCTCAACTAGCTCCCTCACTCCTCCTCGTCAAGGGAGGGAGAAGGCCCGTCCTTTTTGCCCCCGGCCCGGATCCGATTGATTCCAAACCGTGCGCCTCGCGTTGGACGGGCCGGGGGAGCGCGCCCAGCTCTCGCTCCTCCTTCGTCAAGGATGGGAGAGTGGCGTCTGACCCTCAACCCGGTAGGGCGGGTTGAGGGATAGTAACGACAGGTTGAGGATAGTCGGGTTGGGGGACAGCAACGAAGGGTTGAGGGATAGTAAACGAAGAGGAGAACGACACATGAGCACGAGACAAGACCTCACCGTTCGCGTCACCCGGCGTTTCGACGCCTCGCCGGAGCGCCTCTTCGATGCTTGGCTGGACCCTAAGACCGCAGGCAAGTGGCTGTTTGCGATTGACGCGGGCGAGATGGTCAAGGTGGAAATCGATGCTCGGGTGGGTGGCTCGTTCGTGTTCGTGGATCGGCGCGAGGGGGAGGACTGGGAGCACGTGGGGCGGTATCTCGAGCTCCACCGTCCGCGACGGCTCGTTTTCGAGTTTGCGGTGCCGAAGGTGACCTCGGATCTCACGAAGGTGGTTGTGGAGATCCGGCCCGTGGATGGAGGGTCGGAGCTGACCCTGACTCAGGAAATGGATCCGAATTGGGCGGACTGGCGCGATCGGACCGAGGAGGGTTGGACGATGATCGTGGGGAAGCTGGCTTCGGTGGTTGATCGTTGATCGTTGGTCGTTGGTCGTTGATCGTTGGTCGTGGCGAGCGTTTCTAGCCTCCAGACACCCGTGGGTGGTCGGCCCTTGGCCTGCGTAGGGTGGCGTCTGGAGGCAGCGGGAGCTGTGAGTGCGCCGATATCCGAAAAGCGCGAGCAAGCTCGCGCACTCCCAAACAGCCTCTCCTCGACCATCTTCCATCCGGGCGATTTACGATTTACGATTTACGACTTACGGCCCCGACGTCCCAGGTTCATTGACTCATCGAGCAGCATCAGGTAGGATTGCTTAGAATGTCTGCACCGGCGGTACACGGGAAAGGGAAAGAGGAGACGACCAGAGGCATGCCCCCACTGAAAATATTGGTCTGCGACGACGAGCGGCACATCGTTCGACTCATCCAAGTCAATCTCGAGCGCCAGGGCTACCAGGTCGTTACAGCATTTGACGGGAAAGAGGGGCTGGAGAAGGTTAAGTCGGAGAAGCCGAACCTAGTCGTGCTGGACGTCATGATGCCGTACATGGACGGCTTCGAAGTCCTCAAGACCCTTCGCCGAGACCCTGAGACCGAGAGCCTCCCGGTCATTATGCTTACCGCCAAAGCCCAGGACAAGGACGTTTTCGAGGGCTACCACTACGGCGCGGACATGTATCTCACCAAGCCGTTCAACCCCATGGAGCTCGTCACCTTCGTGAAACGCATCGCCCAGGGCACGCCCCCCGAAGACGGCCCCCCTCGATACGAGCTTTAATCCCAGGCTCCTTTCGGCTCCTTCAATCGTTATAATGTCAAGGCCGTTTGCGGCTGACGATCTATGCACAAAGACTGGTACGAGCCTATCGTGATGCCCGGCATCCTCACATTTTTTGGCGTGCTGGTGTGGTGGATGGCCATGATGGCCGACCGAAAAGGGAAGCCTGCGCCGTGGAAGTGGATCGGGCTGATCCTCATTGCGCTGGCCATCGGGTTTGGGTACGGACCCTTCGCGGATTACCAGGATTACACCTATAGGATGGGGCTGCCGCCGAATCGGCGGGTCGTGGTGGTGCATTACGGGGCTTTGGTGCTGCCCGTCGTGGCGCTGATCGGGTGCGTTGGTTGGCTGGCGGTCGGCAAGCGCTTCGGCCCGAGTCGTCCCGCTGCGGCGGAGTAGGGGATTGTGACGATCACCGATGGCTTTCGAGCGATGTACTCCTGCAATTCCTGAATTGCTTCGGCAGAACGTAGCGGACGACGTGCCATCCCGTAGGGATGGAAGCCATTAGCCGGTGCGTCGGAGCGTAGCGGAGACCACCGGTTTTGCGTCGGGATCGTTCCGACCCCGAAGGGGTCGCAGCTAATATCGGACCATGGGCTCAACCTATGCAAGCCTTCATTGCCATGTGGTCTTCTCGACCAAAGACCGATCGCCCGTTCTCCGGCCAGACATCCGCGCTCGGGCACACGAATATCTTGGTGGCACGCTGCGCGGGCTTGGCGCCTATCCCGAAGGCGTAGGCGGGGTGGAAGACCACGTGCACCTGCTCTTCGGATTCAGGCCATCGCACTGTCTCGCAGACCTCGTGCGAGAGACCAAGAAACACACGACCAAATGGTGCCGCGAACACGTGCATCCGGAATTCGCATGGCAGGAAGGATACGCGGCGTTCAGTGTGGGGGCGTCGTCTTTGGAGGCGGTCAAACATTATGTTGCGACCCAGGAGGAGCATCATGGGCGAACCGATTACCTGGACGAGTTGCGGCGCCTGTTGAGCGAGGCGAATGTGCCGTTCGAAGAGAAGTATTTGGTGTAGTTCTCTGCGACCCCTTCGGGGTCGGACCCGCGTGGGCGATGGTTTCCGGTGGTCTCCGCTACGCTCCGACGCACCGGCTGATAGCTGGCATCCCTTCGGGATGAGCATCTACGGAGTAGTCTCCGTGAATGGACGCTCGCGTGGAAATCAGCGGCGACATCTCGAGCGTGGATTTTGAGCGCGTCCACAGTTGGTTGACCACGGCTTATTGGAGCCCGGGCGTTTCTCTCGAGATGGTGGAGAGGGCTGCGCGTAACTCATCCTCCGTGCTCGGCGCGTACCTAGATGGCGAGCAGGTGGGCTACTGCCGGATCGTGTCCGACAAGACGACTTTCGCGTGGCTTTGCGATGTGTATGTGGATGAGACCGCGCGTGGGCAGGGTGTCGCGCAGAAGATGGTGCAGTTTGCGCTGGATCTGCCCGATTATCAGGAGCTGCGTCGGTGGCTGCTGGCGACCATGGACGCGCAGTCGCTGTACGAGCGCATGGGGTTCGAGCCGCTGCAGAACGCGGAGCGGTGGATGGTCAGAGGGAAGCAGAGGCTTGGCTAGACCAGGTATTGGGTGTTGAGGTATTGGGTATTGGGGTGATCGGCTCTGGCGGCCCGTCCGACGGCCTCGGTTTCACACGCCACATACGTAGTCCGTGGGCTCCGCGGCTCGGCGAGAATCGCACACACGCGGGTAGTGGGCTTGCGCCCAATGATTGCCCGGAGGGGGATTGTCACGCAGAGCCGCAGAGTTACGCAGAGCGTGAGGGCCCGTAGCATCGCTTCCAAGCGATGGCTGGGATCCGGAGGAGATGCTCGCGATCTGCGTTACGCGCGAGGAGTTCTTGTAAGGCCCAATCATCGCCCGGAGGGCGATGCTACGCTAGTCCTCCGACTTGATCTTGCCGGATTCTTTGATCGCGCGATAGAGCACCCAGCCGAGCACGATCACGATCGCGTAGCAAACCGCCCCGAGCACGGAAACGCCATTGACCAGCGGAGGGGCTTTCATGCTCCAAAGCAACGATGCGCCCACGATCAAGGAGGCGGTCAGAATGCCCAGGACCGCTCGATTCACGACCGAATCAAGATGGCGATGCTCAAGCCGGACGTGGAGCTCGCCCGTTCGCATCTTGTGCAGAGTTTTCGAGAGATCGCTAGGTAGGTCCTCGAGAAAGTCGCTCCACTCGCGCAGGCTTTTTCGCGCTTTCTTAAGCATCGTTCTGGGATCGAGCCGGCGCCTGACGGCCTCGGCTTCGTAGGGCTCGAGTACCGCCTGGAGGTTGAAGGTTGGGTTAAGGCAGTGGGCCGTTCCGTCGAGAAGCACCAGCGTCCGCAAGAGCGCGCTGAGGCCCGGACGAACCGCGACCTTGTACTTCTGAAACACCTGCAGCATCCCCATGAGAATGCCGCTGACATTCAAATCGGCCACCGATCCATCCGCATCTTCGAGCAGCGCCGCCAAATCGGCGCGAATATTCTCTTTCAATTCGTCTGACTGTTCTTTGGTTTGATCCCACAGCGAGTTGGCAAGTGAGTCGACGTCGCCTTGCGTGATCGCCTCGACGAGAGCTTCCAGGTCGTCTCTCAGCGCGTCGTCGATCCTGCCGACGGTGCCGCAGTCGACGACTCCTACAACTCCTCCCGGCAGCAGCATGAGATTTCCCGGATGGGGATCGGCGTGGTAGAAGCCGTCGCGAAAAATCATTTTGAGATAGAGGTCGGCGCCACGGTAGGCGAAGGCTTCCAGATCTTCTCCACTCTGTTGAAGCCCTTCGACGTCGTTGCCGAGCACTCCATCCATGAAGTCCATCGTGAGCACGCGGCCCGTGGAGTATTCCGGCCACGTGATGGGGAAGTACACGGTTGGATCGTCCTCGAAGTTCTTTCGAAAGGTCTCGATGTTGCGCCGCTCGCGATTGAAGTCGAGGTCGTTGAGAATGGTCCGCCTGAACTCTTGGACAATGCGCGCGGCGCCCCAAGATTTCATGGTTTCGGAGCGTTCCTCCGCGATGCGCGCGACGTGGTCCAAGATCGTGAGGTCGGCCTGGATCAGTTGCGCGATGCCTCCCTTCTGGATCTTGACGGCCACGGTCGGCCCGGCCCAAAGCTGTGCCCTGTGCACCTGGGCGATGGAAGCGGACGCCCACGGCTCCGTCTCGAATTTTCTGAACAGCTCCTTGACGGGTCTCCCCAGCTCGTCCAACAGGGTGGTCATCACGACCTCCGGCGGATCGGCGGGCACATCGCACTGCAGCTTGGAAAGCTCGTTGGCCAACTCGGGGCCGATCATATCCGGCATGGTGGACAATAGCTGCCCGACTTTGATGAACGTTGGGCCGAGCTCGGTGAGGGCTAGGCGAATCCGGGCTTCTTTTGTTTGGCCGACCAGCGCTTCGTCTGCCGTCTCGCCGTCTTCGTGGAAAGCCGCGATGTTGACGGCTGCCAGCCAGTCGGCGAGTCCATAGCGGACGAACACGCCTGCGATCTGCCGCAGCCGCGCGGTGTCCAGGTCGGTCTGCTTGGCTGGCAGAATTTGATCCTTTTTGTCGCTCATGCCTTTTGGTTAACCAAGCGTTGGGCGGCTGCAGCCCGGCCGGTTGTTTCCCACGGCTGTCCGCCTTATCGCCGGACAGGAGCCATTCCGCTTATAACGATGCTAAATGGGGCCTTTTCTCTTGGGTCAGCCTCACCCTAGGTCGGTAGGGCGCTCGATGGCGTAGACGGAGCTCGCCAGGCCGTCCATGACGACCTCTTTGTCGAACCGGAGTCCCGCCTTCTCGGCGGTTTTGATCGAGGCTTCATGCTCCGCGTCGATGAGGGCGATGATTCTTTTGAGGCCGAGATTCTGTAAGCCGTACTGAACGATGGCAGTGGCCGCCTCCGAGCCGAAGCCGTGCCGCCAGTGCTCTTTCGCGATCATGTACGCGACCTCGATTTCGAGCGTGCCGTCGATCACCCAGGGCAGCAGCCCGCACCGGCCGATGAGCTGGCCCGTGTCTTTGCGGACCGTCGCCCAGAGACCGAGGTCCGGGTGGCGGGGGTGGCCGTTCAAGAACCACTCGAGCTCTTCCTTGGTTTCATCGAGGGTGCGGGTTCCGTCGGGGAAGTAGTGCCGGATGTCGGGGTCGGAGTAGAGGCGGTACAGCTCATCCAGGTCT
>JAXDKF010000154.1:0-11554 GCA_034667265.1 Fimbriimonadaceae bacterium | reverse complement strand
CTCCAAGATCTTTGCACGGAAGTGATCGCCCTTGGCTCTTTCGGCCTGGACGCGTTGTGCTCGGAGCTGGCGAATTCGGTCGTACATGGTCGTGCGCTCTTGGCGGAACGCCTTGAGCTGTTGCTCGAGGGTGACGAGCTTGGCGTGCAGCTCCTCGTACTCCTCCGCAAGGCGGTTCCACGATCCACCCATCGTCTGGTCGAGATATCGGATGAGATCGATTGGGCTCTTGAGCTCGCCCAGCTTTGCGAGCAGGGCCTCCTGTTCCTCACCCACGCTGCGCCATTTTCGAGCGAAGCTTTGCGCCCAAATGTGCTCCACCCCGAACGGCTGCCTAAGTGGTTCTGGCAACTCCAGCCACGTGCTCGACACCTTGAGCGCATCCCACGCCGAGTACTTGATGCGCAGGATGGGATAGAGCTGCAAGCGGTAGCCCTCCGCGGCAAGTGCGTCGTGCATTGAGCGGCTGCGCGCCACATAGGAGCTGGCGCCCTCGTGGAACACGAACACGAACTCTCTGGCGAGCATGCCGATCAGCGAGAGGGCTTTACCCACAAGCGTGCAATCGGGTCCGAACTTGGCTTCGACGGCCTCCGCCAGATCAGCAAGCGAAGTGAGGGGTTTCTTGAAGGAGAGGAAAAGCGGCTGAGGAGTTTCGATAACCGCGCCGCGGGTGCCCAGCCGGATCGTGCCGCGGCCTTTGCCGGGAACGACAAGATCGAAAGGAATGGCGCCGGTGCCGAAGCGATCGAGAGGGAAGATACCGGAACCCTCGACGGCCTTGTTGTACGCGGCGCACGCGGCGTTGCGGGATTTCGGATTGACGAAAAGCGCAGCTAGCTCGAAGCGGGGAAGGTGGTGAGTCGAAGAATTGAATTTGAGAAGTTGCGTTGTTCGGGTGGTTTGGACTTCTGGATCGGCCTTGGCGCAAAAGGCATCCATCTTCGGGAGGAGCTGCTCGTAGCAGTCCGGAAGCTTTTTACAGCTCGAGTCCTCGCGGGTGTCGCACAGGAAGGTGTGAAGCTTGTCGATTTCGCCTTCACCGTCTTCGCGATATTGCCCAAAGAGGCAGTCGAGGCTGAGGTCCACAGCCCAATCGAAAGTGCTCTTGAGCACCGGCCAAACTTGCTTGAGGGTGACTTCGGCCGAGATGGGAGGCTTCTCGTCGAGGGACGCCACGCCTCGCCATCCCCACGCCTCGGTTGCTTTGTCGAGAAAGCCCGGACGGACGCGCTCTAGGAGTGCGATGCGAAGGCCCGCCTGGATCAGGATCTCTTTCGTGATGACCGTTTCGGATCCGAAGAGTGCGGAGAACTCGCCGGCTGCGCTCCATAAGCCTTTGGTGGTCGTGTCGTTGTGAGGGAGCGCGGCAAACTTCCCGGGCTGATGCTTGTTGGTCGGAAACTTGGCGAAGTAGTCGGTGTCGTGAACGCCGGCGACGAACGGGCGGTTGTAGCCGAGCTTCTGTATGGCGAGGGCAAGGTAGGCCTTCATCGGCTCGTCCCAGAAAACGGTCTGGCCTAGGGCAAGCAAGGGCGCGCCGGGAGCGATCCGCTCCAGCTCGGTAAGGGCTTCTTCGACGCACACGGTTGGGTGGTCCAACTCTCTCTTCAGGCTACGTCCCTATGATGGACCAAATGGTTCGGGCCGGACAGGTTTCTGGGCTAGACGATAGGACTTGCTTCGCCTGGATCTCGCTCCAGCATTTCTCGAATTGGCGTCGGAATGCTCACGGCCTTGCGAGCGCTGCCAATAAGAACGTGCCAAGTGTGACCTTGCGTGACCACGTGCCCCTCGTTCGTGACCTCGTACTCGAACTTGATAGCTGCGCGCTTGATCTCGCTTACCCAAACGCGAACTGTGATCTCGTCGTCGTATCGGACCTCGCCCTTGTATCTCACGTAGACTTCCACGACGGGAAGGAAATAGCCTTGCTCCTCGAGGTCCTTGTAGCTGAAGCTTCGGGCTCGACACCAGGCGCCGCGGGCCTGCTCGAACCAGTAGAGATAGTTTGCGTAATAGGCATGGCCCATCTGGTCGGTCTCACCGTAGCGGACCCGGATGCGCTCGTTCGTCGGAGAAGTCACTTGCGCTTGTTACCCGTTACGGATGGTTGGATTGATTGGGTTATGCGTCCACCGAGGTTTCACCCACTTCAGCCTCATCAATAAATCATTTCAATCGCCTAATCAACGAATCATCCGATCACCCAATCACCGAACCACCCCGTCAACCCGGTGGTACCCTTCCGCCGTGCTCTGGGCGCAGGCTTTCGCCTCATTTGCGGTGTGGGTCGCCTACGGATTCATTCAAGCCCGGCGCGCTCGACTGCTCAGAACGAAATTCTCCGCGATGCCGCGTCGCACGCGTACCTTGCTTGGTCCGATACTGCTGCTGGGCGGCGCGGCAACTCTCCTTGTGGGGGTTGGGCTGGCCGGGCTATACGGTGGCATTGCGGGCGGTCAGCTCGTTCCATGGGCGTGGCTGACTGTTACTCTTGCTGGGCTGGCATTCGTGCATGCCCAGACCATGGCTTCGCTTGTGATGATCAGCCTCGCGTCAGAAACCGAATCGCCCGGTATCCATGGCACGTCCAACGCACGTATAAACGATAGGAATCCAGATGAAGCTCAAACTCCTGCTAGCCATTAGCCTTTCCGCTGCCTGTCTAACCGGTGCGGTTGCCCAGACGATCGACCCCGACAAGTCGAAGGAAAGCACGAGGATCGTCCAGGCCATGCGGAAGGTGGAGCTGATGAACCAGATCCTGCCACTTGTCCTCGAGCGGGATCAAATCCTCCAAATCCTCCCAGTGCTGGAGAGGATCCGTGATAAGAATCGAAGGCTGCTGATCCAGGAGCACGACGACCTGCTCAAGTACGACAAGCAGTCGACTGCCGCTGTCGATGCGGCCATGAAGGGCAAGCTGCCCGACCAGAACTTCGTTCGGGAGCTAGTGGCTTTCTACCGAGTCAACGACCTGCGTAGACAGATCGCGATGGGAGAAAACATCGATCTGTTGTTGCCCGCGCTGGACAAGGCGCTCAATAAGGGCCAGCAGAAGGTCATGGCAAACTCCCTGACCCTGAAATTCTTCGAGCCGGACATCACTCCCGAGCAGGCTACGGACAAGCTCAAGATAAGGGTGTTCGTGCGCGAAGTGTTATTGGACCCCCTGACCTACGAGCTGCTCGTGGCGATGGCAAAATAGCCTTCGCCTGTAGATCGTAAGCCGTAAATGGCCCGAGCGGAGGTTAGCCGCTCTTAGCAACACGCGTGTTCATGTCTGCGACGGCGTTCTTCATCCGCTCGCGATAGGCCTCGAGTTTGTCCGCCAGCTCTTGATCCCCGGCGGCTAGTATCCGGACTGCGAGCAAGCCCGCGTTGCGTCCGCCCCCAATGGCCACCGTTGCAACCGGAATGCCTGGCGGCATTTGGACGATCGAGTGCAGCGAGTCGATCCCGTCCAGGGTTTTGGAAGCCACGGGCACGCCAATGACGGGCAAGGTCGTTAGGGAAGCTACCATTCCTGGCAAATGTGCTGCCCCGCCTGCTCCGGCGATAACCACCTTCAGTCCTCGCTGGCGTGCAGACTTCGCGTACTCGAACATGTCCTCGGGCGTGCGGTGGGCGCTGACAACCTGCATCTCGTAGGGCACGCCGAACTCGGCCAGGGCGTCCGCCGCTGGTTGCATCGTCTCCAGGTCGCTCTCGCTCCCCATAATCACGCCAACGAGCGGCTGGGCCATGGGACGAGGATACAAGATGCACCGGCCTAACGCGGCGTGCCGGACAACCGTATAATAGAAATAGGTTCAAGCGTCGACAACAACCCCGTCCGAGAAGGACTGTAGGCGCCGAACCAGGACCTGACCTCTGGTCCGAGTGTGCAAAGCGTCTGTTCGCCAGTGCATTGCGAGCCTCGCCGAGCGCGAAAACTGAAACAAAAAATGTATCAGGCACCGCTCCCGCAGGAGTACGCCGAGCTTTCTCCGGAAGAAACGGACGCGCGCATCGTCGCGGCCAAGCAGAAGCTCGGAAACCGGGCCGTGATTCTGGGTCACCACTACCAGCGCGACGAGGTCATCAAGCACGCAGATTTCCGGGGCGATAGCTACAAACTTGCCAAGGACGCCACCCGCGCGACGGCCGACTACATCGTCTTTTGCGGCGTCCATTTCATGGCGGAAACAGCTGACATCCTCGCTCGAGACGACCAGAAGGTCATCCTCCCCAACATGGCCGCGGGATGCTCGATGGCCGATATGGCGAACCTGTTTCAGGTTCGAAAGTGCTGGGCCGAGCTGGAGCGTGTGATAGGAGCCGTGGCGCCAGAGAGTCAGAAAGCCGTGATGGGTGACCGGCTACTGATAACTGCAGGTGGCATGGGGAGCCGCGGTACTGTCCCTCAGCCGACAGCGGACAGCCCACAGCCAACAACCGTAGTGCCCGTCACCTATATCAACTCCGCCGCCAACCTCAAGGCCTTCGTGGGTGAGCGAGGCGGCACCGTGTGCACCTCCACGAACGCACCCGGTGCCGTGAAATGGGCGCTCGTGCAAGGCGACACGGTCCTGTTCTTCCCCGATCAGCACCTCGGCCGCAACACTGGTGTGAGGCTCGGCTACGACCCGGACAGCGATATGGTGCTTTGGGACCCGTTCAAGCCGCTGGGCGGCAACACGGAAGAGGCACTGATGCGAGCCAAGTTCATCCTGTGGAAAGGCCACTGCTCAGTGCACAAGAGGTTCACCGTTGAGCAGATCGAGAAGGCTCGCAGCGAATACCCTGCGGTCAAGGTTTTGGTTCATCCGGAGTGTGAGCTGGAAGTGCTCCTAGCCTCAGATTACAACGGTTCGACCGAGTACATCATCAAGACAGTCGAAGCTTCCGCCGCAGGCTCAATTTGGGCCATCGGTACGGAGATCAACCTGGTTGCCCGCTTGGCGAAAGAGAACCCGGACAAGACCATTTTCTGCCTCGATCCCCAAATCTGCCCCTGCTCCACGATGTACCGCATTCACCCGACCTTCCTCTGCTGGGCTCTGGAGAGCCTATTGAAGGGCGAAGTGGTCAACGAGGTGGTGGTTCAAGACAACGTGAAAGAATTCGCAAAAGTCGCGATCGACCGCATGCTCATGCTGGCCTAGCGATCCAGGCGGCATTAGGAACGGGACCCGCTCGCTCGGGGTCACCTGAGTGGGAGGCTTCCGATGAGAGTTTCAGAAATCATGACCAAAAACCCGGCCTGTTGCACGCCGGATTCGACTCTGCGCGACGTGGCCCGCATGATGGTGGAGCATGATTGCGGCGAGATCCCGGTTTGCGAGGATCGAAGCGGCGGGGGCCTCGTAGGGGTTATCACGGATCGCGATATCGTCTGCCGAGCCGTGGCGGACGGAATGGACGTCAATACGACGACGGCGGACTGTTGCATGACGACCCCGCCGGTGAGCGCATCTCCGGATATGTCCCTCGACGACGTGTGCTCGCTGATGGAAGAGAACATGATCCGCCGGGTGCCGGTCGTCGACGAGAGCGGCTGCGTGTGCGGCATCGTCTCGCAGGCGGACATCGCGTGCAAGGCGAATGGCTACGTTATCGCGGAGATCGTGCGCGAGGTCTCGAAGCCGACCGAAGATCCGTCGCATGTCGGCACAAGCTCGACGAGATAGGCGGAAGGCGGAAGGCGAAAGGCGAAGGGCGCTGGGCCTTTGGGATCAGATGCGGGCGAACACTTAACGCCCAACGCCTACCGCCCGTGGTTACGCTTTCCGCTTTACGCCTGGCTTCGGCTTCGGCTTTGCCGTAGCCTTCCTCACGCGAGTCGTAGGCGGTTTGCTAGCCGCCGCCTTCGTCTTGGGACGCGGCGCTTCTTTAGCAGGCTCGGCCTTCGGCGCCGCGCTCTTGCTCAATTGCCCGGGCTTGCGGCCACCGATAACGATCGCGCGCGTTCTTCCCTTGCAGATCTTCTTGCCAAGCCCGCTTGCCATTGCTTGCTCGACTTGATCGGTGACCTCGGCGAGGCTCTTACCAAGCTTTTCGATTTCATCTGCGATCGGATTGCCTTGCACGAATCCCATCGCGGCGTCTCGCGCCGCAGCCTGCACTTTGATCTCGATAGTCGCCAGAGCGACGTCGACAAAGCCGGCCTTCCGCATCTCCGTGCGCAGAACGTAGTGGTCGTGATATCCGAACGGAATGCCATAGAACTCTGGCGGATTTCCGTCGAATATAGGTTTGATCGTTTCCTGGGCAACCTGCGGAAAATCGTTGAACTCAAGCTTGTCCCACACGTTGAAGATGAACTTGCCGCCAGGGCGAAGAACGCGGAAGATCTCCTTGAGCGCCTTCTCTTTATCGGGAAAGAACATGATGCCGAACTGCGAGACGACGACATCGAACGAACTGTCCTTGAACGGGAGGGACGTCGCGTCCACAGCCTTCCATTCGACGGGCTTGCTGAATCCGGGCTTGCTCTTGGCGATCTTGAGCATCGCCTCGCTCACATCGGTGGCAACGAGCTTCGTTTCAGGCGCGAGCCTTTCGCGCAGATGCCGGGTGAGGATGCCGGTGCCGCAGGCGAGCTCGAGCACGTCGCGTAGCCCCGTTGCGGGTAGTCGCCGGGCGAGGTCCTTTGCGTATGGCTCCATCAAGAGCGGTCCGAGGTAGCGGTCGTAGTTCTCGGGGATCGAGCCGCCAAAGGTGTGCTGCTGCGTCTTCTGCGCCATAGAGCGACTATACAACGGAATCGGGAGCGGCTCTGGGCTCTTGGGTCTAGGCTATCGGGCCTAAGGCTTGGTGCGCTCGCTCCTACGCTTGACGGCTACACCCATGCCAATGCGGTGGCTTCGGTTCTTAGCGCGATCGACATCGCCTGATCCAGGTTGCCCACGAAGTGCAGCTTCAGCGCACCGATCTCGGCAGTATCCATGTCCTCGACGTCCGGGCGATTACCTTCCGGAAGGATCACGGCGGTCATCCCTCCGCGCACTGCGGCCAAGATCTTCTCTCGCACACCGCCGACCGGCAGAACTCTTCCGCGCAACGTGATCTCACCCGTCATGGCGACGTCTCGCCGCACGGGCTTGGCGGTGTAGGCGGAGACAAGCGCGATGGCAATGGTAAGGCCCGCGCTGGGGCCATCTTTGGGCACGCCCGCATCCGGCACGTGGACGTGGACGTCGAATCTGAATGCGCGGCCGAGCCCAAGTCGTTCTTCTGAAGTGCGCACGAAAGTGAGCGCGGCTTCGGCCGACTCCTTCATAACGTCGCCTAACCGACCTGTCAAACGCAGCTCCGGGCGCTCCGCCTGCGGCGTCATAAGGCTCGCTTCCACGCGGACGATCTCTCCGCCCTGTTCGGAAACCATCAGACCGGTCGCCCCACCCACTTCGTCGACACCGCCGTGCGTGCTCTGCCAATGCTTCGGCCGGCCCAACGAGATGCGGAGCTGGCTCTCGTCGATCGAGAGCTTCTTGGCCGAGCCTTCTACCATCGCTCGCGCGGCTTTGCGGCAAACGCCGGAGATCTTTCTCTCCAAGTCCCGCACTCCCGATTCACGCGTGTACTGCCGGACCAATGCTTCGACCGCTTCAGGCTTGAAAGACACGCGGTCTTTGATGCCGTGCTCAAGCGCGATCTTGGGAATGAGGAACCGCGTCGCGATCTGCACGCGCTCATCGTCGCTGTAGCCCGGGAACGGAATGACTTCCAGACGATCGCGCAGCGGCGCCGGGATCATTTCCGCGACGTTAGCCGTTGCGATGAACATCGCCCGGCTCAGATCGAAGGGCGCGTCGAGGTAGTGGTCCTCAAAGCGAGAATTTTGTTCGGGATCCAAAGCTTCTAGGAGCGCGCTGGTGGGATCTCCGCGCCAATCAGAGCCCAGCTTGTCGATCTCATCGAGCATCACCACTGGGTTCCGTGTGCCGGCTTGGCGGATCGCTTGAATGATCCGGCCCGGCATGGCTCCCACGTAGGTGCGGCGATGCCCCCGAATTTCGGCCTCATCCCTTAGGCCTCCTAACGAAATCCTGCAGAACTTACGCCCCATCGCGTCAGCGATCGAACGCCCAATGCTCGTCTTGCCAACGCCCGGAGGGCCTGCGAAACACAAGATCGGCCCACGAATCGCTTTCGTCAGTTGGCGCACCGCGAGGAAATCGAGAACACGCTCCTTAACAGTGCCAAGGGCGAAGTGCTCTTCTTCCAGCTTTCGGGTTGCGGCGGCTACGTCGAGGTGGTCTTCGGAAAGCTCCTTCCAAGGCAATGCGATCAAACAGTCAAGCCAGTTGCGCGCCACGGAGCCTTCCGGTGAAAAGGGAGGAATGCGGTCAAGTCGCTGGACCTCTGCCATCGCATGCTCGGCCGCAACGGAGGGCATGCCGCTCTCTCGGATGCGCTCCTCGTAATCTTGCAACTCGGTGGCTTGCTCGCGATCCTGCAGCTCTGCCTGAATCGCGCGTAGCTGTTCGCGCAGAAAGTATTCGCGGTGCGCACTGCCAAGCTGCGCTTCCACTTGGCTGCGAATACGGACGTCGAGCTCCAGAACTTCTTGCTCGCGTTTCAGCGCTTCGAAGACGAGCTCTAGCCGGTGGATCTGATCCGGCTCTTCCAGAAGCTCCTGTTTCTGAGCTGGACGCAATGGCAAATGGTGCGCGATGGTGTCCGCGACGGCGCAAGGAGTGTCCAGATGCACGACCGTCTCGAGCGCTTCCGGCGGAACGGACTTGTGCATCTGCACGACGGAACCGAACGTATCGACGCAGGCCCGCATCAACGTTTCCGCGCGGACGTCGGAGGTCTCGACGGGATCGTCCAGCTCCATGATCTCAGCAACGAATGCGCCGCCTCGCACGATCATACGGAGCACCTGCGCCCGCCGGAGTCCGCGAAGTGTCACGCGGAGACTGCTATCTGGCAAGGGCAGCGCTTGTAGGACCTCGCTGAGCGTTCCAACCCGGTAGAGGTCGTTGGCGCCCGGTTCCTCCAGGCTCATGTCCCGCTGGCTCAAAACGAGGACTAATCTGTCCCCGTCCAGCGCCTTGCGCAGGGCCTTTCGGGACCGCTCGCGGACGACCTGAAGGGTGTTGATGAGGGCAGGGAAATGGACCGCATCTCGGGCCGGGAGGACCGGCACGAGTCGAGTTTTCTTCTTGTTTTCTCGCTTAATCGGTCCCTGTGTCCTGACCATGCCGCTAACCCAACTTACCACTGGGACTGCGCATGGGCAAGCAGATGTTTGCAAATACCAGGAAGGTCACCGTCGTAAACCGGCATAGGTGCGGGAGGGGGAAGGCTTTAGGCTGGAGGCTCGAGGCTTGAGGGTAACTGGCCGAAGTCTCCCTTTGAGTGCCTCTGCAAGAGCCAAGGGCCGAGAGCCCAATTCACTGGTTCTGCTTCATCAGGCTTCGCAGGTCGTGCAGGCTCTGCTCGCTCCGGAAGACCTGCTGATAGGCGGCATCGATCATGTCGAAGATCTCGAGCAACGCCTCAAGCCGGGCCCGGAGGGTCTGAGAGCCGTCCGATTTGTCGTTCGGGGGGATCATAGCTACGCAATCCTTGATTGCGTCCGTTGTCGGATCGATCTCGCGACGCTTGCGCTCCCGAACCACCCGCCCGAACATCTGCCAAGGGTCGGTTTCACTTAGGTAGGTGTCCTTACGATCGCCGGGCCGGCGGAACCGCCGGACCAGGCCCCACTCCATCAGCTCGCGCAAATTCATGCTTGCGTTGCCGCGGCTGATGTGCAGCCGGTCCATGATCTCGTTGACCTCGAGAGGCGTCCCGCTCACAAAGAGAAGTGCATGGATCTGCGCCATCGTGCGGTTGATCCCCCAGCTCGAGCTCATGCGCCCCCATTCGAGGATGAATTGGTCCTGCGCGCGTTCGAGGCTACTCGGCTCCAGGATATCGGCGGGCGCCGCCGGCTTCGCCTGTTTCTTCGGGGTTTTAGAGGCCACTAGACGCTACTTGCCTTCACCGAGCTTACGACCGTCGATACGGTTCTTCTCGATAAAGCTCTTCCATTGCGGCGGGACGTCCGTGTCTACAAAGATGGCGGTGACGGGGCATTCGGGCTCGCAAAGGCCGCAGTCGATGCACTCGTCAGGGTTGATATAAAGCATGTCCTCGCCCTCGTAGATGCAGTCCACGGGACAAACAGTCATGCACGATTTGTCCTTGACTCCAATACAGGGCTCGGTGATTACGTAGGGCATTCCTATCCCTAGATTTACCTCATGGCACGCACGTTCCGGGCGAGTGCCTATCCCGCTCGGAAGGCCTTGAAGAAGGCTGCGCACCACCAAGTTGCGTTACCGGCTTGGCTCTCGACCGAATCTCCTCGTTTTCGAAGCGCCAACAGGCCTCCGAGAAAAGCATCGGTGAGCTGGGCAATAGGTTCGGACTGGAGCTCTCGCGTGGCCACCGCCTGTACCAGCAAGGTCGCGAGCGGCTCGTAAATAGCGCGCATGTAAGCCACCATCACACGGTCGCGGCTCTCAGGGCGCTAAAGACGTGGAGCATCTCGCAAGACTTGCTGCAGATCGAAGTTCGCGCTGGAGAGGAGTGCCCACGCATAAGTGCAAAGGCCCTCTTTCGCGCTGACGCCCGGACGGCTATGCCGTGCGACTTCGTTCTCGATGTTTCGAAACGCCTGCTCGGCCCAAACGACGAACAGACCTTCCTTGTCCCCGTAGTGATGGTACAGAGTGGGGGCTTGCACGCCCGCCTTCTCGAGGATTAGGGCCACGCCGATCTCGACGTACGAGCCTTCGGCGAAAAGATCGTGGGCGGCATCCAGCACCCTCTGCTTTCCGGAAGACGCGGGGGTCTGAGAAGCTGCCGACATGTAGCGATCATTATAACGAACAGGCCTCGTCCATGCCGCCTGGCACAATTGCTGGCTGATTCCTGCATACTCTGCCGAAGCGTGGACGGATGCCGCGCGGAGGTTGCATGCAGATTCGTCTTGTGGCTTTTGGTGTCGTCTTCTTTGCGGGTGCCAGTCTGGGCTTTGGCCAGATCAAGATCGGTGGCGCGCGACTGACCGGACTGGCCGGCGCGGGCCTCGCGCTGCCGTATCGCGCGGGACAGGTCGTTTACAACCCTGGGCTCTTCGCCCGGAATCGGAAGGTTGCGAAATTTCACGGTCCCTATCTGGACTACTACACGCGGGGGCTCTCGTTCGGCGCATTCCAAGATCTGCTGGGCAGCACCAGCGGCGGAGGACTCGAGACCCAGAATTTCGGCAGGCTGGCGCGGCGCTTTGCAGGGGGTCGCAAAGAGCTCGGCGCGGTTGGAGAAGCGGGAGCCACACTCGGCGGCGTGTATGTCGGTTACCGGGCTGAAGCGTCCGCGGCCACGCTTCCCAACGACGAGCTGAAGCGTTGGGAGAACGAGAGCGGCGACCCGGCTACGCTGGGCACCACTTACAGCGGGGCGGGCTTGGACGGATATGGGTACGCCTACGACGCAGTCGAGTTCGGCTACGGAATGCCGTTTCAGCAACCCGGCGGCACCTGGAACGTCGGCGCGAAATTGAAGAATA
>JAXDKF010000153.1:0-12631 GCA_034667265.1 Fimbriimonadaceae bacterium | reverse complement strand
CAAGAGGACGTCGGGTCGGAACACCACCCAGTCCGGATATTCGCAGCCCGCCAGGAAGTAAGGGAGCCGGTCGTTGAGGCGCATCCCCACGATCCCTGTTCCGGAGACCGCCCCAACCAGCCCATCGGTTGTGCCTTTCCTGGGACGCAAGAACAAGCACGCGAGATCCGGCCCCGCGTAGAGTCGCCCGCTGACTCCCAACGCGCCCCTCCTCACTTGAATCGGCGAATCGCTAAGGAGCGTCTTCCAAGCCCTATTCGTGTCGGCGTTGCCGTAGAGGATCACGTTCCGCGATTTCGTAGCCTTTGCCTTGAAATCGGAATCGGGAACGACCTCAACCGACCCGTTACCACGGTAGTAAAAGCTTTCAGCATCGTATCGGGCCTTGTTCCGCGCCCAAGTGTTTTCTTCTAAAGTGCCGGTCGTGCCGTAGACGAACGTCATGTTGCGCTGAAACGCTTGCTTGAATGGTCCGCTTCGCAAGGGAGACTTCTCGCTCTCTTTGGGCGGCGCGGCGAGCACCCACTTGCTGTTGGCTCTCCGGAGAACTAACTTCGCCGGCTTCATAAGCTTGGTCGGAATGCCCTGGCCGTCCAGAGAGAGGCTGAGCCCGGCGAGCTGGGGCTGAGTAAGGTCGACACTCATGAGCGCGACGTTCTCCGTCTTACCGCTCAGAACTCCGCCAACCGGTGAGCCAAAACGGACACGGCTAGGCGCGAGCCAGCTCTGCTGCTGCAGGACCTCGATCCAACGATTGGCGGAAGAGTTGCCTGGGTTCACTGTCGTGAAATCGACTTCCAACGGATTGCTCGGCAACGTTGCGCTCTTGAAGAGGTCGAACATCGGCGCCCAGTCGACGCAATCCGCTCCCGGCGCTGGACTGTTGTCCCACCAGTGCCCTGCCCCAGGCTCCTCGTGATACTGGACACGCTCCGTAATCTTGGAAAGGTAATCGCGCATGGCGCGAGCCTCCGTCACCGGCACGTTGTCGTCCTTGTCGCCGTGGAGAATGTAGATGCTCGGCTGAACGAGGTTGGATCGGAACGTTGTCGTGTCGCTGGAGTTTTGGGCGCGACGAAGGAGAAGCTCCATGGGGTCCTCCCCCTTCTTTGGCTCAAACGCGCCTGTGTACGTCCAGAAGCTGATCCACCCCGCGCTTGGTCCGATCGCGGCGAACTGACCCGGAAAGGTCGAGCCCAGCGACCATGTCCCGTGTCCGCCCATGGAGTGTCCGGTTAGCATGACCCTTGACAGATCGTGCGGCACTTCCCGCTTGACTTTCGCAAAGACTTCGTTGAAATCCAGCCTCCCCCAATCCTCCCAATCGAATCCAAACGGCCGACGGTTGGTGGGAGCGACGATGGTCGCCCAATCCTTTGCCGAATAGGCTTCAGCCTGGCCCAGTGCCTCGACGCTTGCGCCGTGCGCGGTCATGACGAGCACGTTCTTAGGAGAGGGTTTTTGAGCGGGCACGACCGCGTAGTACTGAACGCTTCCGTCTATTGCGCTGATGAAAGTGCGCTTGTGCGTTTCGTTAGGCTTGCGCACTCGCAACGAGATCTCTTTGGATCGCACGATCTCGCCAGCCGGGTTGACGATCTCGAGGTCAAACACGCTGGATCCTGGTGCCACCCCGCTGGGAGGCGAGACCCGGATGGGCACCTTGCGCAAAGACGACGAGGGAATGGCGGGAAGGTCCGTTTCCGTCACCCGCCGCGCCGAATTCCGAGTCCTCGCCCGATATCCCTGAAGCTCGCTGCCGCTGCTGTTGACGACCACCGCCCCTAGCCACAAATCCTGTTTCTCGCCAACGATGATGTCCGGCGTGGTCAGGTCGGCGAGGTTCAGAAAATAGGGTTGGGTGACGTCCTTGAGCTCGACGCGCAGCCGTCCACGGCCGCACGTGAACAACAGATCGTTCCGGCCGGCTTGGAGTTGTACGGGCTGAGTTAGATAGCCATATTGGTAAGGATCGCCCGCGCGAATGGCGCCGTTGACATAGGCCGAGCTATCGCCCTGGGCCGTCATGAGCACGGTCTTGGCCCCGGGTGACTGCAGCGGGATGTAGACGTAGCCATTGCTAAGCGCCTCGCCTTCGAACCATCCGTCCTTGTTCGCATGGATCGTTGCCCACGTCTGCTTCTTCCCATCCGCCGCCTTCACTGAATCGCCGGCCTTGGGTGCCTTCCACGTGCCCATGACGATCTGTCTTTGAAGGGCATCGGTAGGGAAAGGCGTTCTGCCGCCTTTGCCGACATTGCTAATGACAAGACCGCTTGTGAGAACCTGTGCTCCGGAGAACGAGGACAGAGCTAGGAAGAGAATGCAAACGCCGCTACGCACGGATGCATTTTGCAGGAAGAGGAACTCTGACCGGCCAAACGCATTAAACTAACCTTGGTTAGGGCCGGAGCATCCAGCCCAAGGAGATGGAGGCATGTACATCGTTGTCTCGAAATGGCAGGTCAACCCTGGAAGGGAAGATACGTTCAAAGAAAACGGCCGCAAGATGAGAGATTTTATGCGGCAGCAGCCTGGCGTCGAGTACGTCGAAGCGATCAAGTGCGAGGACGGCTGCGCTCTCGCGATCATCGGCTACACCGACCAGGGGAGCTACAACAAGCTCATGGAAGACGGAGGCGTCTTCGACACTGAGGCGAAGAAGAACAATCTCGACTCAGCGGGCAAGTGGCTCTGGTCCGAACGTGGCGAAGCCGCCGACCGCGAACCCGCGATGGCCTAAATCGGCCGCTAACCTTGTGTGCTTCCCCCATTGTGGTGGGGGAAGCACCACTCGTATAGAGTGTGCGACCCTGCTCCGCGCTTGGACGAAGGCCGAACCCTTACTTAACGCTTAGCACTCAATCCTCAACGCTTGGCTTTCGGCTTCGCGATCTCCGCGAGGTAGTCGGGCCCGCCTTCCATCCGTTCCAGGTGCGGATACCGCAATCCGCCGCGATAGTTGATCCGAACGGTTGAAACCAGCCCGTCCTTTTGAACCTGCAGGACGATCGGCCCAGAACCTAGCTGCGCTGCTTTGATTGCGCTAGTCAAAGTTTCCGACGAGTACGGCCGGTCTCCTACGGTGAGCACTTTCATCGAGGGTGCAAGCCCCGCTTCATCGGCGGGTGTGCCGATGCCCATATCAGTGATCACCCCATCGTTGTCCAAGGAGATCCCGAGGTCGTGGGTGTAGCTCGCGCCACCACCGCCTCGCCGTCCACCCCTGCCACCGGGCGTGGGCTTGTCGTTGTAGATGAGTCTCCAGCCGGCGGCCTCCACGCCTTCGGTCGGCGGTGCGGGATGCACGTCGTACATCGCCCGCCGCAGATGCGTCTCCCAATCGTAGGGAGCTACCGAGTCCAGTGTCGCAACGATGTCGTCGAACGTGTACGTGACGACCCTAGGCCCAGTGTCCTCGCCACCGTAGAACTTGCGGCAGAAATCGTCCAGCGATCTCTTGTTGTTCGTCAGCCGCCGGATCGTGGAGTCCACCCCCAGCCACATGACCGCGCCCTCGATGTAGTAGTCCTGCGTCCGCCGTGCCTGTCCCCAAGGGCCACCATTTCGCACCAGGCTTGAAGAAGTCGCCGTATCCGCCACGCTCCGCCACGTGCGCCCGCTGCGCGCCGCCAGCGAAGCCGTGTCGCGCGCAAAGATTTCCTTCAGATGATCCACCGTCCACAGCCCAGAACGAGTCGGCAGGACATAGCCCCAGTACTGGGTCATGCCCTCGTAGACCCATAGCAGCGTTCCCCGATGAGGCGTCGCGTAATCGGGCGCCCACAGGTCGGCGGGTCTGCGGTATTTGCCGTTCCAGGAGTGCGTGTACTCGTGCGACACCAGATCGCCAAAACCATCGAGGCCTTCCGGCGTTTTGAGCGTGTCGGCACCCATCCCGTCCTCACTGCTCTCGTGGTGCTCCAGGCCGGCGTAAGCGCCAAAGCCGCTGAAGGTGAGCAGCCAATGATATTCGCGATAGTGGCGCGCTCCCCAGAGCTCGCGGGCTTCCGCGACCAAGTTCTTCATGCCTTGCACCGTCTCCGGCTTGATCTCCAGGTTGTCCGGATCGTCGCCAAGCATGTCCAAGGTGTGGCCCGGGGCAACCTCGATGACCTTGGCGTTCAGGCCCATCTGCAGCGGCGAATCGATCAGCCGCTCTAGGGAAGCCACCTTGAACTCAACCACATCGCCCTTGTTCTCAACGGGCAGCGCCGTAAGCACCTGCCACCCCGCCGGAGGCTTCACAGTTGCCTTGACCATAATGTCGGTCGCCAGGCCACGCGGTGCGAAGATCACGCGATTCCACGACAGCCGTCCCAATCTCGAGGTCATCGATCCACCCGGCTGCTCCGCGTCCTGAAACACAACCTGGATCCGGTTGACCCCTGCGGGAACGGTCACTCTAATATCAAAAAGCTCGACCGGGTCGCGTGCCCACGGGATCTCGCGCCCGTTCGCCAGCACGTGGAAGTTGATCACGTTGTTGATCGGCCCGCTGGGCGCATGGTTTCCTGGGATCCACTTGGGATACCGCAGCAGAAACGGCCCGGGCTTCACCGGGATCGATTCGACCACGTGGATCAGGTTTCGCGGCATGTCCGTCGCGTTGACCTGCAGCAGGATCGGATCTCTGGCACTTTGAGAGACGAGAGCGAAAGCGAGCAGCGGTGCGAGTCCGACCATGCTGTACATCGTATCGCAGGTTCGTTCGTGAACCGCATTCACCGCTAGACTTCTCACTCTTATGGCCAAACAACTCGAAGGAAAGGTGGCGATCGTGACCGGAGCATCGTCTGGCATCGGCGAGGCGACCGCGCTTCAGCTCGCGGCGGAAGGGGCAAAGGTCGTCGCGGGCGCTCGCCGCGTCGATCGGCTGGAGAAGCTGAAAGCGGAAATCGAGAAGGCGGGCGGCGAAGTAGTCACGGTCCGCGCGGACGTCCAGGACGAGAAGCAGTGCCGCGAATTGATCGGCCAGGCGGAGAAGCAATTCGGCCGGATCGATATCCTCGTGAACAACGCGGGCGTCATGCTCCTCGGCCCGATCGACGGCGCTGACACAGAGGATTGGCGACGCATGATCAACACCAACGTGCTCGGCCTCATGTATTGCACGCACGAAACGCTGCCCATCATGCGAAAGCAGAAGAGCGGGCACATCGTGAACATCAGCTCGGTCGCTGGACGCACCGCGAGAGCCGGCGTTGGCGTTTACAACGCGAGTAAGTGGGCCGTCGGCGCTTTCTCGGAGGCTCTTCGCCAAGAGGTTTACATGGACGGCATCAGAGTCACCATCATCGAGCCGGGCGTGGTTCGAACCGAGCTCCGAGAGCACATCACCGTGCCCGAGGTGAGGGAAGACACCGAGAAGTGGGCGCAGTCGATGACCCAGCTCGAAAGCGAAGATATCGCCGCCTCTATCCTCTACGCGGTAACCGCGCCGCAGCGCGTAAACGTCAACGAGATCCTGATCCGTCCGACTGAGCAAGCGGGCTGAGAGGTGGCCCGGATCACTCCGGACCACCCTGGAGGATCAACCGCTGGTGCGGTACATCGAGTAGCCGGCGTCGTCGAGCCCGCCGTTATAGGCGTCTCGCGTGTCGATCTCGATGCTTGCGCGAAGGTCGGGGTTCATGGAATCCCACATGCTCATGAACGCGTCGCGCTCGCTGGCGTCGAGGTGCATCATCAGCAGCCGGCGCACATCGTTGTCGGTGATGCCCTTGGTCATCGTGCGAGTGCCGCTCTTCGCCTCTCGGTCGATGGACGACAGAGCTCGCACGATCATGCCCGCCTGGTCGGGCGTGAGCTGGCTGAGCACGTACGTGATGCCGCTGAGCTCAACGGGAGGCGTGTTTGCAACCATCATGTCGAACGCGGTCCGCGATGGCTCCGGCAGATACGTGGCGAACGCGGTCGCGAAGCCCGCGAATCGTTGCGCCGCCATGCCGCTCGTGTAAGTGGTCGTCGTCGTCGACGTCATGCCGGCCGGATACACGTCCTCGGCGACCGTAACGAACGTGGCCTGCTGGCTCGGCGTCATGCCGGTCCACATAGTTTCGAACGCGCCCTGATCGGCCGGCTCCAGCACCTGTATCAGTACAGGCTGAGCCATGGCCGGCGTCGTCGTGCTGTCGAACCTCGTGATGGTTGGGCCGGCCATGGAATATCCGTAGAGACTGCGGACGATGAGCCGCTGCTGTTCCGGAGTGAATTCCCTCAGCCAAGTGACGAACTCAGTCCGGTCCGACATGGGCATTCGGTTGTAGAAGGTGGTCGCGTACCCCTGCTCGGGCTGCGGCATGGCCACGAAGACGTCCACCTGTCCGTTCATGGTCGAGTTTGTGTAGCTGCTGTCCTGAGCCACGATGCTCAGCGGCAGGGCCATCAGAGCGCACAGCCCGGCCGTGACAGCCAAGGTTTTCCATTTCATGTTCGATCTCCTCATCGCCGAAGCTGGTTTGGCCGCGATCTGGGGCAAGCCGAAAAGTGTGTTTGCCCCGCTGCGGCGCTTCTGAACGGGCTAAGGACGAGGTGGTTTCCGCCCGGGTTCTGGCGGCCAGCTATGAGGCGTGGTCCTCCTTTTGGGCGGCGTCCCCCGAACTTAACGACTTTTGAGGTCGCTCCGATCACTGCTCACTGCTCACTGCTCACTGCTTACCGGCCGACAGCCGACAGATCACGCCGTTCCGCGCATCTCTTCCAAAAGCTCCCGCACCCGATCTTCAGTTTCGCGCGTTATCAGCCGGGCCGTGTCTTTGGCCGGACGACCCTCGGCTGGCACGCACGTCATCAGATCGAACGGCTCGCCGAGTCGCACTTCGCACTTCCGCTTCGGATGGAGGTACACCGCCTGAAAGACCTCGCGCTCCAGCCGAGTGAGGATCTCCACGCGCCTTGCGCGGTCTGCCCCTTCCAGATAGCCTTCCTTTAAGGCCGCCCAGTTTTCCAGCCGGTCGAGCTGCCGCCTCACCGACCGCATCGCGAGGATGTCCTGCTCGAACAGCGTCTCCTCATACTGCGTCACCGGCAGCGCACCCTCGATGGTCACCCGATGGAATTGGTCGAAAAGGACCCGTGTCCGCTCCAGCAGAGTGCCGGAGTCCGGATTTGGCGTCGCGGTCCCGATGGCTTGCGCGAACCGGTGCAGCATCTCTTCGCGCACCCTGATGATGCGCGGCGTGATCTCCTCGCTCCCAAACTCCTTCCCGAAGAAGTTCCGCTCAACCTCCGCCACGATCTTCCCGCCGATCCGGAGGACCCGGTCCCGAAAGTCGCGGGGAACCGGACCTTCCAAACCCACCGCGTCTTCCAAGCGGATCAACGAATCCTTGACCAACCGATCGGCTCGCGCATCGTAGACGTACTTGATCGCAACGGGCTGGATCCACAGCGGCCCTTCCACGCGCTTCTCTCGCATCTCCATGGCAGCGATGAGCAGCAGTTTGAAGAGCCCCTCTTGGAACGGCGCCTCCAGGTCGTTCCAACTGTAGTTGCCGCCCTCCGCAAACACCACGAGCTTGTTCGGTGCATCCACGAGCAACCGCCGCGTGGTCAGGAACGACGCCATGTCCATCGTCCCGCGGGCTACCGAGTACGTGCCGCACATGCTCAGCATCCGCCCGTAGAGCCCGAACCACCGGTCGAACTGCTCTCGGTTCGACAAATAAAACCAATCTTCTCGCGCCAGCTTGGAGAGCTTGAACAGCACGGCCGGATCGCCATGGCTGGGATGGTTGGGGATGAGCACCATCCGCTGTCCGTTCTTGCTCTTGAGCTGCTGGAGGTCGGCTTCCGGGACGCTGACGTCGGTGATGTCGTAGAGCCAGTTCATCACGGGCCCGAGCACCAGCTTCCCGGCCCAGATCACCGGCTTTACCGGCCGTGGCGGCACAAAGCCGGGAAGGTATTTCGGCTTCGGCCGATGAAACATGCATCCTAACTGTAGCCGCCCGGCTGGACTTGATTACCTGCGATCTGGCGCCGGCGTAGATATCATTTGGGCCATGAACACGTTTCGGGACGGGGACGAGCACAAGAACGAGGAACAGCTCGCTCGCGTCGCGATCGAGATGTATCAGAAGGACCAGGAGCGCCAGCTAGCCGAGAAATCCATGCAGGATGCCCTGCAAGAGATGGAGGTCCCCGAGGAGTATCTCGAGCGCGCCCGCGCCGAGCTCTATCGCCGCAACGTCGAGCAGCAGGCGAGCCAGATCCAAGCGCGAAAGACCAGGATGCTCACCTTGGCGGCAGTGATGGTTCTGGCCGTTTTCCTAGGACCGCTACTAGCGACCCTCCTTCGCCCTGCACGGCCGTTCACGCTTGGCTTCGCGAACATTCCTCAAACCTGGGCTTTTGAGCAGAACGACGGCACGATCGCGAGGCTCCAGCCTCTAATCATCGATGGCAAGCGGGTTGCGCGAATCAAGGTGAGCCAATTCGCGCCTAGCCGGAACAGCATCTATCGAGGCGACTACTGGGCGCAGGCGAGGACGACCAACGGCCCCTTCGACATGCGCAAGCTTAATGAGGTCACCTTCCGCGCTCGAGGCGAGGGATTGAGCACCCTTCGCCTCCGATTCAAGTCCGCCGACGATGAGTGGATCACGCCCGCCATCGGACTGGGAAAGGATTGGCAGGAGTACAAGATCAACCTCAACACACTGACTCGTTCGAAGATTGAGCGCAATCAGTACATCCCCATCGGCGAGGGACGGATCGGAGACAAGATCGACAGCGCGCAGGTGCAGGTCGGTGAGTACATCAACCCGGTCGATTCCTATGGCACGGTTGACGTCGACGACCTGAACTTCCGCTGACAATGCGCAGAGCTAGAGGCACCCGAGTGGCTGATTCGCTCCTTGATTCTCCGGCCGAGCGTGCACGATGACTGAAACCGTTCTATGCCACGTGATGGCCGAATCGTTCGGCGCCGACGCGCCTCACTGCGCGAGGGTGAGTCGAAAGAGGAATTCGTCGCTGCTGGTGCCCTTGAAAAAGTCCGCGTTGGCTACGAGCTTAGCCTTCTCGAAGCCGAGGGACTCCAACAGCCGAATGCTTGCCACGTTACGCGTGTCGACGCTTGCCTTCACGCTTGTCACGCCATACGCTTCGCGCAGATGCTCAATCAGCCACCGGCAGCCCTCCGAGGCGTAACCCTGCCGCTGATGGTGCGTGAACACCATGTACGCGATGAATGCGGAGTGGTCGGGTAGGACGGTCGCCTCCAAAGTTCCAATCGGCTGCGCGCCGGCGCGCATGACCCAGTTCAGCCAATGCTCGGTTCCATCGGGCGAGAGCCTCGTCTGCAGCTTCGCATAACGCGTCTGCAACGCCTCCAATGTCGGCGGATCCTGCGGGATGAACTCGTAGAGCCGCGAATCGCTCAGCGATTCGAACAACTCGTCGGCGTCCGACACAACGAGTGGCCGGATCGATAGTCGATCGGTCTCGAATCCGCGCGCATCCGGCCCTACCACCTCAAGCCCCAACTTCACCAATGTAGCAGGAGACAGCCTCGCGCGTCGGATTCACGATGCGCCTTCATCTCGTTGTCGCCTTGCTCCTCGCGTGCGCCACCTCGGCACGGGCCCTTGTGCAGCCCCTCTACCCACAGCTAGAGAGCATCGATTCAAAAGTCTTGAACGCATCGTTCGTAGGCGTGGGCATCGTGGAAGACTTTCGGCTCGACACCCGGTGGGGCCGCGTCTGGCTGAAGCAGACCCTGAAGGGCGATCTACGCGCACGCGTGCAAGGCAAGCTGCGGAACTTCAATTCAAAATCGCCTTCCTCCACCGTCTTGGTTTTTGCGCGTGATGGCGACACGTACCTTGACTTGATCCGTCTCGACGACCCGGGATTGAAGCTCTCCACCGCCGACTTCCACGTGTTGAGCGATGCACGCGAGATCGTCCAATACATCCTCAGGATCGCGTCCAGGGCGCCATCCACGAACGACCGGCAAAACGCCATGCTACAACCTCCCGAAAACGAGATCGGCGAGAAGTGGAAGCAAGCCTACGGCGAGAAATGGTACGGCGGTCTGCTCGTTCCGGTCGATGAACGGCTCGAGCGTTACGCGCTGCGCGATCTTCGCTCGAAAGTGACTGATCGCAGGGTCGCCGCCGCTCACCTGCTGGGGCTCTTCAAGAGTCGCGGAACTATTGCTCGGCTAAAGTCGCTGTTGAACGACCGGTCATCCATTATTTCTCGCTACGCGGATTGGAACGAGGGCGTGGAAGAACGCTTGTATGTCGTGCGAGAAGCAGCCTATCAATCGCTGCGAGCCATGGGCGTAGCCGTCGAGATGCCCTTGACTACCTACGGGCGGCGCCTAGCGAGTGCGGACGGATTTATCCTACCGGCGAAGGCGGCTTGTCCGCGGCTGATCTACAGGCTGGCGCCGCCGAGCACGGCCGACTGGACTACTTGGCACGGCGACCGCTTCACCGGCGCGCTGCAATGGAGCCGAACGCCCTCCGGACGCGACTACTTTGGCCCGTTCGGCCAGCAGTATGTGAGACTCCACTTGGATCGCCTTCCTCGGCACAAGAATGTGCGGATCGAGGTAGAGCTGTTTGTGATTGGATCTTGGGACGGCAACGGCGGCCTTGGCGCCGGCCCGGACATTTTGGACGTGCACGTCCTCAGCATGGGCAAGCTCATGCACTCGACTTTCTTCAACAACACCGAGGGTGACGCCGCCAACCTTCTGATGCAATCTTTCCCGGATCCCTTTCCCCCCAATACCGCAACACCTCAAGACCTCAATACCGAGTCCGCCCAACACCCTTCGCCTCACCCTGGCTACACCGGCGCGGCCGAGATCCGCTCGCTCGGCTTCACCGAGCCTTGGGCCGGCGTCGTCTACCACCGCGACGCGGTGTACAAGCTCAGTTGGACTTTCGCGCACGATCGCCGAGACCTGGACCTCACCTTCACCGGTCAAACGGTTCCGCAACCGATCATCGATTCACTGGAAGCCGATGAGCACTGGGGCATCGGTCGTCTGCGAATTTCCACCGATTAGATTGGGCACTCATAAACCTCCGGCGCTTGGATCGAAGGCGTTATCGCACGCGTTATCCAGATTGAATGCCCGCTTAAAGTTGGCCCGCATCCCCGATGCTTGCTGCGACAACTGTATCGACGTCGAGCACAAGGTCCAAGAGCAGCTCGGCCGGATTTCGGAGATGTTCAAATACGGCGCAGACTAGAAAGTGCTGTGAGGGATCGAAGAAGTTGTAGGCCTTCGCCTTAGCCGGTTCATCGGCCGGTTTGTAGACAAATGCCTCGAGGTGGTCCGCATTGCTCACGCGCTGGGTCGCTACCCTATCCACACGATATCCATCTTGCGAGGTGCGATAAGTGGGAGTCTTGGCTTCGAAAGGATGGACGCGCTGAATCTCACTGGTGCCGGAAACAAAATCCAGCATGAATTCACCGCCTTTCAAGAAGGCCGAAGCAAGCGCCCTTTGAATGACAATGCTGGCCGAAGTGGCGTCGACCTTGTCTGTAGCGTTCTTAAGCAGCTTATAATCAGCCGGCATTTTGGTCGTGGCCCTGATGCCCAGAACGGTGTACGTATCAAAATCTCCGGCCATAGTGCCTCCGCTGAGACCAAGATACCCACCGCGACGGCGCGGCGTTGTTTCGGAGGGCGAACTCGGCGTGATTACCGATCATACGATTCGCCAGCGGGTGCGTTCGGAAACTCGTCGTATAACTGTCCGTCGAGCTCTCGGCCCGTGAGGTCCTTTCTAGTGCCGCCCCATTGCTTGAAGAAGAATGCAGCGTTTGCGACTCGGCATTGCTCACGGATAGATCGGACCCAAGCGGCCTCCATCGGTCGTGATCGTGGGCCTGATTCGCCGCCCGTTATGACCCAGTGGATGCCCTCAAGGTTCAAGTTGTCGAGGGGCCCAATTAGGGGCTCGCAGGAAAGGAATCGGATTACGGCGGGGACCCGCCGGAGGTAATCGATGCGGTCGATGACACGGCCGTCTTCCACGCTCACGCCCATCCACACGTTTGGCGGCCAGGGCAGCCGGTCGCACAGTTCGGCAAGGCGTTCGCCACGCTTTGTGAGAATCTGGAAAGTGTGTTGGGGACATTCGACCATCGTCTTGAACACCGCTTGAATGAACTCAAGGGGAACCTCCGGATGGAATAAATCGCTCATGGAGTTCACAAAGATCATGCGAGGTCGCTTCCAGGTCTTCGGAAGATCGAGCAGGTCATGTTGGATCGTAATCTTGAAGCCTCGGCTGTACCGAGGCGATCCCATCGCCTTCAGGCGCTTCGCCATTCGCTCGGCATAACAGTTCTTGCAACCCTGACTTACCTTCGTGCACCCGGTAACAGGATTCCACGTCATGTGCGTCCACTCAATGCCCGTATTTGTTGCCACGTCAAATACGCTCCAACAAATGGTTGGCGATCTTCACTGCGGTCGCGGCACCTTTCGGATTGGCGGCGGCGAATGTAAGAAGAAAGAGCGGGGAATTGTTTGAATTTCGCAATACTGCCGCACTGTCGGCTCCCCTCGGGAAGATGCTAGCGAGTCTGGTGTGCAGGAAGTCCGCAATGCTCTGGAAATCCGCCTCCTTCGCTGTCTCTTCGTAATCGTCAA
>JAXDKF010000152.1:0-9371 GCA_034667265.1 Fimbriimonadaceae bacterium | reverse complement strand
GCGCTGCTCTGCATCGCCGCAGCCGGCATCCTCTACGCCGCCCACGATCCCACCCACCCCGATCTCAGGTTCGCAAACCTAACCTCCACCCGGTTCTCCAACGACGCAACAGGTTCGATCGAGGGCTCTGAGATCTACTACATCAATAACCGACCGCGGGAGGAATCGCAACTACAAATCGACCGCGCTGCCACAGCCGCCGGCTTAAAGTTGTTCGACGCCCCTCTCGGGCTGCGGCACCCCATGCCGATCGGAGATTACATTTATGAGGATGGCGGACGACGCATGCTGGTGGTCCGCCCGATGAACTCAACGTGTGTCGTGATGCGATACTCGGTCCAGCCCGTCCCGCCGATGCGCGCGATGTTGTGCCGATTGCTCGTAAGCTTGAGCGGCGGCACTCTCGAAGAGCATCAGGATATGTCGCCGATAGGCGGCGTTCCGGCCCGCCTGCCCGCCATCCATGTCACCGTAGGCGCGCGGTGAGAGTGGAAACTCTTATCCCTCAACCCACCCACCGGGTCGAGGGTCAAATCTATGAGGCTCCGCGCCTCCGCGTTCTCCGCGCCTCCGCGTGAAATCCCAAAGCTCAATTTAGGCGAGAACCGGGATCAATGTCCCCCCAAAAGCGCGATACCATGGAGTAAGGACAACCGGATGAACCGCCGCCACCTCGCTCTCGGATTCGCGCTGCTATGCACCGCTGCAGCCGCCATCCTATTCGCCGCCCAAGACCACAACCACCCCGACCTAAGCTTCGCCCGCAAATCCTTCCAGTCTTATACGATCCAGAAGGACGGGCTGATATACCGCGACGAGTGGTACGACTTCGGAAACGCGCCTAAGGAGTCCTGGTTGCCCAAGATCGAGCATGCCGCGGCAGAGGCTGGTCTAACACTGTACAAGCCGGCAAATCTAGCCGGGTTGACTCATGCTCTCCCGGATATGTATTGTTACCACGATGTCCTCGGGAGGCGTGCGTTGACCTTGACCTTTTATGAGCAGGCGCCGCCCAGTTTGGTGTACCAAGTCCAGCCAGTTTCGGCCGTTCAAGGAATCGTCGGCCTCTTCCTCATGCGTCTGAGCGGCCGATCCCGGACCACAACCGTCGAGGTCGGAAAAGCAAACGAAATCATGGTGTCCCAGAATTTCGGGCTGGAAGAACAGGACCGATGAACCGACGCCACCTCGCCCTCGCCACCGGCTTCGCCCTGCTATCCACCGCCACGGCCGCCATCCTCTACGCCGCCCAAGACCACAACCACCCCGACCTAAGCTTCGCGCAGAAAACGTTCAGCGGATACACGACCGTCAGCGACGGTTCCGTCACCTACGAGGAGGCTTACAATTTCGGAAACATGCCGGCGGAGTCGTGGATGCCCCAGCTTGACAAAGCCGCAACGGACGCGGGGTTCACCAGCTTCCCGTCTCCACATCGCCAAGTGCAGGTTTATATCGACGGTAGTGGGCGCCGCTTGATGGTCGATGCCCGCGGCCGGCACCGTCCAGTATTGACCTACCATATGCACGAGGTTCCACGAGTGCAAGCGATCCTGGGTCCCGCCATCATGCGTCTGAGGGGTCGATACCAAACCGCCGAATCCTCGTACCGATCGCCGGACGGCACAACAGAGACCACGCTGTTCGAGAGATCGAATAGGGAACCAGTCCCCGGAGAACAGCATCGATGAACCGCCGCCACCTCGCCCTGGCCACCGGGCTCATACTGTGCACCGGCGCAGCCGCTACCAGACACGCGGCCTCAGCCCCCGACCTAAGCTTCGCTCGCAAGACATCCGCGTCGTACGCAATTCGCAACAACGGATCGGCCCACCATGAAGAAAGATACAGCCTTGAAGGCATCTCCGAGGACTCGCGCGTGGCCAAAGTTGACAAGGCCGCCACAGACGCCGGCTTTACCTTGCGCGCCGCAATTCCGCTAGGCGATCGGCAGTTTATCTACGCGGATAGTCATGGACGCACCTTGACCTTCCATACCTCCACGAGAAACGGTCCGGAATTGACCTACGACGACGGCCCCGTTTCGCGCCTTCGCTCGATCACGGGTCCCATGCTGATGCGCTTGAGGAATCGAATCAATGGGAGCGGGTACACGATTCCATGCTCGAACATGACGATCCTGGTCGAGTACTTCGATCGCGACGATTAGCTCTATCATGTAGCCGCAGATCTTTAGCCTGCGCCTTAAACTCCTCCCCTGCAGCGTGCGTGCTGGCGCCACCCCTCCTCTTGCGAGGATGGTTCGTGCCGAGGAGGAGGAGGGGCCGGACCGGTCGACGAAGCGCCCCATCGTCCTTGCATCCAACCCACCGATCGCTCAGCGAAGTCGACTCACAGGTCCGGGGGTGGAGGTTCTCGAAGCCAGCCAATGCCATGCATGACCAACCACCGCCCGCCGGCCAAGCCCAAAAGCGCTGTACCATGGGGGTAAGGAGTACTGGATCCATGAACCGCCGCCACCTCGCCCTAACCACCGGCTTTGCGCTCCTATGCACCGCCGCGGCCGCCATCCTTTACGCTACCCGAGACCCTCACCATCCCAACCTGAGCTTCGCCCCCAAGACATACAATTCGTACAACACTGACGAGACCGGATCGGTCTACTACATAGAATGGTACGGTGTTGAAGCCATCCCACCTGACTCGCGGCTACCCAAAATTCAAAACGCGGCGATAGACGCGGGCTTTACCTGGACCCGGAGCAGCACCTTTTCGGGAATGGTTCACTACACCGATGGTCATGGGCGCGGCTTAACGTTTTATTCGCGCCCGCCGGTTGGCCCGAAATTGGTGTACTCCGAGATTCCCGTTTCGGGCTTTCGCTCAATCATCGGTCCGATGCTCATGCATCATAGGATGGAAACGAGACAACCGGGCTCACGATAACAAACCAAAAAATAACCATAGTGAGCGAGAGCTTCCAGCGCAACGACTAGCTCCCAATTCCCGCATCACACAGGGCTCCGCGCCTCCGCGTTCTCCGCGTCTCCGCGTGAAAACGATCAACGATTCCCTCAGCGATCCTCCGCACCCTCCGCGACCCCCGCGTGAAATCCGGAAGACGACCAACGATCAACGCACGAGCTCCCAGAAAACCCGACCCGCCAAAATCGCATCCTCCAGAGCCCCATGCCCCTCGCCCGCCCGACCCAGCCCGAAGTGAGACGCCACCGTCTCCAACTTGTAATCCGAGAGCGCAACCCGATCCGCCGCCAGCATCATCGCGCACTGCCATGGCCCGACCAACGGCGACCGAAACCGCCTAAACCCCTTCGACGCAAAATCCCAAGCTCCGCCCAAAAACAGCAGCTCGCAATACCAACCCAGGTCGAATGGCGCGTTAAAAGCCACGCACGTCAGCTCCCGAGCGTCGTGCTCTCGCACCCACGCCGCCAGCTCCTCGCACACGACCGCGGGCGCCGGCGCCTTCCGGATCTGCGGCCAAGTGGACCTCGAGATCTCCAGCGCCGCGATGTTATATTCCCGCGTGATCTTGCCCGTCTTGTAATGCATCGGCGGCCCGATCAACCACTCGCGAGACGCCAAAACCTCGCCGTCCTCAAACAGCGCAACCCCTAACGAAACCGGCGCATTCCGCTGATGATCCGTCCCCGACGTCTCAAAATCAACGGCGACAAATCTCACGTGCGGTCAAATGGTAAATGGTAAATGGTAAATGGCGGACCGAACGCCACCCCTCCGCTTGCGAGGATGGTTCGTGCCGAGGAGGAGGAGGGGTCGGACCGGTCGACGAGCTTCCTCCCCCACTCGCAATCACAACCCGCTCAGCGAAGTCGACTCACAGGTCCGGGGGGGGAGGTTCCCCAGCAACGATGGACCATGCTCGTCTATCTGGGCAAGATCGTGCAAAGCCACGCAACCCTACAGGACCTAAATGGCCCACTCGACTCCCCCCGAATCGCCCAACCGCCACCGGTGGAAGTTCCCAGAGGCAGCCAATGCCGGCCAGCCTAAAAGCGCTGTACCATGGAGTACGGAGAACACGAGTGACTAAACGACACCATCTGGCTCTCGCCGCGGGCCTTGCGCTGCTTTTCGCCGCGGCGCTAATCACACTCAGCGCGACTCGAGACAGCCATCCCGATCTAAGCTTCGCGCGCAAGACAGACGATTCCTATGCAATCGCCGGCGGGTTGATCGGCCACACGGAGAGCTACGACCTTACAAACGTGCCGAGAAACTTGTGGCTACCCGAAATTCAACAGGCGGCGGCAGACGCGGGACTGTCCCCCGGCGCCAAGAACCCAATTGAGGGGACCTATCGGTACGAGGACAGCAAGCGCAGCCTCATGCTTTTTACCGTCCCCCCGAGGGGGCCAAAGTTGATCTACGTTGTGCGCCCCGTTTCGCGCTTTCGCGCGGTCGTCGGCGCGTTGCTCATGCGTCTGAGGAATGGAGGCGTGGCGGCAAGCTTGATGATCTCAGGCGAAAAATTCGTCGTCTTGCGAGAGGAATTCTAGCGGAACGCTAATCCCAAGCTACTCCGGCCCTGTTGCCGCTCATCCTTCTCCGACAGCCGACAGCCGACAGCCGACCGCGCCACAAGCCCACGACCTACTTAATCGCCTCGCCCGTAACCGTCCGCAGCACGATCTTCAGAAACCCCACGAAAACCCCGATCCCCGACAGCACCACGGGATCCCGAACGACCCCCGTCGCCGCGTTCAGGGCCGCCAAAACGACCACCCCAACGCCCGCCCAAATAGTCTTGCTTGCATACCAATTCTTCATTTCTTCAGCTCCGATCGCATCTCGATCACTCCGTCGCGCACTTCCATCAACATCTGTTCGATGCGGCCCAATCGCAGGTCCTGCCGACGCCCGTCGGCCTCGATATAGCCGAGTCGCTGGTCGGTCAACGCATGTCGCGCATCGCTCGCATCCAGCCGTTGCAACGCCTTAAAAACGGCCATCACCAACGGGATTACGATGACGCCCAGCACGGCCATGCAGAAGGTCAACCACTCGATCTTCAACCACGGTTCTCCTTTGGCGGATGCATCTCGTTCCAGTCGTCGGCATCCAGGATCTCGATGCCTTCCCACTCGTCGGCGCCAAAGGGATAAAGTGTCATGCGAGGTCTTCCTTCCGGCTCGATAAATTGTCGATTCAGGATTCGCGATGCACGAGGCAGGATCTCGCCCCTCCCCCTTCTTCGGATGGTCGTGCGCTACCTCCCCTTGCGCCGATGTTCGTGCGGCGGAGGGGGAGGTCGACGGAGTCGGGAGGGGGTGAATTCGAGGGTGCAGGGGGAGGTGCCGAGTCCCCGAGGCGGAGGGGGTGCAAGGACGAAGCTGTAGCCACAGCCGATCCTCGCCATTTACGATTTACGATTTACGATTTACATTCCCAACCGCATCTCTGCGGCTCTGCGTGACATCGAGTCCCGCTGGGGGTCAGGCGAGCGACGAAGGAGCTCGCCTGACCAGGCAAAGGCCATTCCCCTCCTTTGAAGGAGGGGCCAGGGGTGGTTGAACAAGCGAGCTCCCAACTTTCGGGTGACGGCTCACAAGCAGCTATCGACCCAGTGCAATGCCCATTGATCCACCCGCCACCTCCGCTGCTTCGGCGGTAAATCCCACCCCCAGCCCATCGACTCGAGCCCATCCCTCCGGCCATTTACGATTTACGATTTACGTCCCCACATCCTGCTTCAAACAGCAATAAATCGTCCGAGCGTTCAGCCCAAAAACCTTCGTCAGATCCCGCTCCTGGACGGCGTCGCCGGTCTGTCGATACGACCCCATCGAGCAATCGATCCCCCGCAGCGCGATCACGTCCCGATCGCCATTGAGAGTCGCGCTCGTCACGACCCCGATGTGCCCCTGATGACCGCCCGAGTCGCCGTACACACAGAGACAACCCGGCTGCGGATCGCACTCGACAAACATCGTCTCGCCCTCGCGGACGTCATGCGCGATCGCCGTCGTCTCGATCCAAAAATTCCGCCCCTTCTTAGGCGACCGCCGCGTCTGCAGCACCCACGAAACAAACCCCGAGCAATCGCATTGCCCATGGTCCCAGCCGGGACTGTCGTTGGCCGAATTGAACCCGCCCTTCCCGAGCCGGTACACGATCCCTTTCTCCACCGCCGACCTCGCCCGCTCGATCCGCGCCTGCGCAATTTCTGGCTTGATATCTTTCATATCGGGATCCATGTAGCATCGGCCATGTAGCATCGGCCTTCCAGGCGATGTTGAATGCCACCTCGCGGCATCCATGTAGCCTCGACCTTCCAGGCGACGGGGAATGCGGCCTCGCGGCGTCTATGTAGCATCGGCCTTCCAGGCGATGATGAATGCGACTCGTGGCATCCGCTTAGTAACCGCAGGCACATCTAAACTCCTCCACTGCAGCGCGCCGACATTCGTATCTCTCCTCCGTTGAGGGGGAGGCAGCGGGGACAACGATTCGGATTCTGCTTGTGTGCACCCGGGCGCAGTTCCTGAAACACATAGGCTAGGGGGGCAGCCTTGGAGTAGTGCCGCCTAGCGCCTCGCGCCTTGCAGAGTTGATGGGGCATTGCCCTCCCGGGCAATGCCCCATCAACGTTTTCCGATCTCCCCTCCCTTGACGGGAGGGGCTGGGGGTGGGTGATCAAGAGGTTCCTAAATCTTGGATGCGCGGCGGCATTCCGATCGGATCACTAATTTTCGGAGTTGAGAGCCGCATGGGCAAGGGAAGACTTCAACGCCCAACGCCTAACTGCTCACTGCTAACTGCTCACTGCTAACTGCTTACTGCTTACTGCTCACAGCCCCCTCACATCACGCGAGGCGCAAGCTTCTTCGCTTCTTGGACGCTGACGCAGTTCACGGTACGCACTACTTGGCGGTTCTTGATAATTTCAAGTTTTGGAAGAGCCCCAACGGTGCGACCGGTAATGCGCAGCATTACCCCGCCGATCTCGCACACGTGCGTAAGAACAGGCGGACGGTAAACCTTTTTCCACGTCATGGAAGTTGCTTGCTTGCGAGGAGACGACGACCACAGATCACTGATCACGGATGACCGATCACTGCTCACCGCCACAAAGCAAAACGGGCCATCTCCGCGCAGAGAGGGCCCAAAGAAATGATACGCGCTCCAATCGAAAAACCAAAGCCCTTTGCAGCCGATGCTGAAAATTTGCGGGTTGTTTCACCAGCCCCGCCCGATCGACGAAGATCGATGCCCGATGCACGACGCCCACCCCTCCGCTTGCGAGGATGGTTCGTGCCGAGGAGGAGGAGGGGTCGGACCGTTGACGAAGCCTTTCATCGCCGTCTCTACAACTACCGCTCGCTCGCGAAGTCGACTCACAGGTCCGGGGGTGGAGGTATTGGAGGCAAACCCTTTGTCATCCCGAGCGAGTCCGCCAGAGAGGGATCTGACCGCAACCTCCGCCCGCCCAGCAACCGCCACAGCACCGTTGTGCGTGGCCCTTGCCGTTGTGTCGTTGTGGTGAAGCCGACCACCCGGCCCAGCCGCCCTCCGTCCGGCGATTTACGATTTACCATTTACATCCCCCCAACACCCAATACCCAATACCCAATACCCCACACCCAACATCCGCTGCGCTACTCTCATACAATGAAGTCATGACGGCCTTCCTACTACTTTGCATGGCGCGCTGGAGCACGGACGGAGCCTATTCGGGCGCGCCCTTTCTTCCGGGTTACTCGTTGGCGGTAGTCATGCCGATTCCAACGGATCCCGTGGAGGCCGGACAGCAGCTGGTGCTCAAGCATGGAAAAACCACAAAATCAGTTTCATCGCTCGATGAGCTCGCTGGCTCAGTCCATATTGCGAGTGCTGCGGACGCCCTGGCGTATGTCCGGCTTCGAGCGAATCCGCTAACCTACCGATTCTTTACAAAGCCCTACAGAATCATCGAAATACTCCCGCGCGACGCGTTCACCACCGACTTAGTATGGAGAGACACAAATACCGCTTTAACGGTCAAGGCCACCAAAGGATCGGGAGCATACGGCTTAGTGCAACGGAAGCTGCTCGTGGACAATGGGTACAGCCCTCCATCGGTAATAGCTGCCCCGGACGGTCGCTACACAATCACGAGATGGGTGCTACGGGAGATCGCACCGATGCGATTTGTCGATGCAGTTGCGACGGAGGTAGTTTCCCGTTTGGGCAAGTATTCGATAAGTACGAAACCCCTTCCAAATATAAGCCTTGAGTGGATGCCACCTGGCATAGAGTAGAAAGACGCTCCAGCCGAGCCATCCCCTCCGCGCATCTCTGCGGCTATGCGTGACGTCAAGTCCCGCTGGGAGTCAGGCGAGCGACGAAGGAGCTCGCCTGACCAGGCAAGGGCCATTCCCCTCCTTTGAAGGAGGGGCCAGGGGTGGTTGAACAAGCGAGCTCCCAAGTTTCGGATGACGGCTCACAAGCAGCTATCGACCCGGTGCAATGCCCCGTCGATCCACCCGCCACCTCCGCGCCTCTCGAGCGTCAGCGAGATCCCGGATAAGCGCGGAGCGCGATATCGGGACGCCTGAAATCCCCAACCGCCCTCCGGCGATTTACGACTTACGATTTACGTCCCCAGAGGGCGAAGGACCCCCGCATCCACACCCCGACCGGGCCATCAGCGCATATCCCAATCCCGAAGGGATTCCGTAGGTCAGCCCAGGGTTGGAGCGAAGCGACAACCCTGGGATCGACGCGCCGCCGAAACCCCAACCCACACTCCTATATATAGTGTGTAGTCCAGAGTCTTCCCCCTCTGCGCATCTCTGCGGCTCTGCGTGACATTCCGGTCCGCGACCTCCGCCACCTCCGCTGCCTCCGCGTGAAATCCCAACCGCCCTGTCCTCCCTCCGGCGATTTACGACTTACGATTTACATCTCCAGCCAACAACCGACACCGACAAGCCTAAGGATCTACAAACGCCGCAGCATCGCGAGGACTTACAACGACCTCTGCCAGGACGAGCTTATCGGCCTTGTCGAACTGCAAGGCAAGAGCGGTCGGAGTCACTTCTCCCTCCTTCGTCGACTTTGTCCCTGCAACCGAATAGATGTACGACAACCCGCCGCGGCCACCAACCGCATCCGGAACAGGGTGGTATGCAAAGTCGGGGGCGCCGAGGAGATCCTCCACCTGGGATGCCGCCAATGCCTTCGGCAGATGGTGAGAGATCAAGTCAGGCAACATACGCGACAGCGTTTGCTTTTGACCCGCCGCGCGAGCTTTCTTCCAAGCTTGCGAGCTAAATCTCGGCTCGACTTCAACGCGCCGGCACGAGTAGCTGAACGTGATCCCCGCGGCCCAGGTACAGCACATAACGAAGCACAAAACGTAGGAGCGTCGCCCCATAGGTTTCATT